>CALFJG010000035.1 GCA_937877625.1 uncultured Prevotellaceae bacterium | reverse complement strand
CAGCGTTTTCGATGTGTGCGCCCTAAGTGCGCACAGAGAGAACCGCAAAACGGATATTAACCCCTAAAACGCAGATTATGGCTAAAGTAGAAAGCATTGTGCCTTTTATCCTGAAATGGGAAACCGGCACGACAGGGGCAACCCTGACAAATGAGCAGCTTTTTGAGAAAGCGAAGAAACGCGGATTTGCAAATGACCCCGACGATTTGGGAGGGGCTACGATGTGCGGCGTTACGTTGGCAACCTATACGGAATATTGCCGTAAGAAAGGCTACCCAAAGCCTACCGTCGAAAGACTAAAGGCCATTAAGTACGCCGATTGGCTTGCAATCCTTAAAACGATGTTTTGGGATAGGTGGAAAGCCGACCAGATTACTAACGCCTCTATTGCCTTGATGCTTGTCGATTTCGTTTGGGCGAGCGGTAACTACGGGATAACCGTACCGCAAAAGGCTATAGGCGTGACAGCCGACGGCGTAGTAGGCCCCAAGACGTTAGCGGCCATTAACGCCCGCGACCCCCGCCAACTTTTCGACCTGTTGAAGAAAGAGCGTTTGGCCTACATTGAGCGCATTTGCAAAGCCCGGCCAAAGAACTATAAGTATCGTACCGGGTGGCTTAACCGTCTTAACGACATCAAATTTTCGGGCGTATGAGAAACGAGTATAACAGGTATTGGTATCACCAATTCAGGCAAAACAATAGTAACGGTTGCAGTACGTATTTGTTCCTGATGGCCTTTGCCCTGTTGTGCCTGGTAGTAGCCGGGTGCAGAACGCATAAGGCCGTTACAGACGAAAGCAGCACGGTATCTATTGTAGATACTACCCAAGTGGAAACGGACAGCCTGACAGCCACGCAGACGTTTACCGATACGACGCAGACCACTACGACCACAGAGCAGAACACGACAATAAACTTTGTGGACGGTGGCGGCACGGTAAGCATTGACAGCGCAGGTAACATTACGCTAACCGGGGTGCAGAGCATTACGGGAAACCTGACAACGAACACCAACCAACAAAACGGAATCAGTCAGACCAACGAAGTAATGCAGACACATACCGATACGCAAAACGGAATAACCAATAACGAGAGCCACGCGAGCCACACAGAAAAAGAGACAAAGGCAGAAAAGCCCGTTTGGTATCAGACTATCTTAGCAAAGATTGGCGGGCTATGCTGCATTGCGGCTTTGCTTTGGCTTTTGTTCCTGTACCTGAAAAGAAAGTTTTAATGATTAGTGTTTTCTGTAATATAGTGCTTTGCCCGCGCAGTCCGAGAGGATAGAGCGGGCATTTTTCAAACCTAAGACGATAGAAATGGCCGTAGAGCGCGTTAAAGGCCGTTGGGGTTATAACTATACACCCGACGCGAGAAACGCGCTTAAAAACGATTTTCGGCGAAATTTTAACACTTAGTAACGCCTAAATCGGCGACAAACGCCCATTTTTGCCGCCGACGGCCAAATATAACAAGAAAAACGCGATTTCTTAACACGTTATCAGGACATGGTAAGTTATTTGCCATTTCCTAACACGTAGTCTATGACTTTGCGGTTTGCCGCGTCTACCTTATCCCGGTTGTACTTAATGTAGATACCCGTTACCTTTGCACCGTGAGAGTGGCCTAACGCTTCGCTTATGGTGTCCTTTGGTATATCCAATTCAGCGGCATAGGTGGCCCACGAATAACGCGCCCAATACCAACTTAGTTTCTTGTCTATCGGCTTTAGTTTCGGTTGGCCGTTCTTATGCTTTTCGTCTATCGGTGGCCCTATACGTGCCAGCGCATTGTCTAACGTACCCTGATATGCTTTGGCGTTGGTGCAGCGGTCAAACATACTAAGCAGGTACTTTTCGCCTTTGTACTTATCCAAAATGGCTTGCGCCTCCGGCTCTATCTTAATGCTATAGAGTTTGCCCGTCTTTGCCCGCCGGTACTCTATGCGCCCGTTTACGATGCTTTCCGGGGTGAGTTTCGACAAATCGGCCAAGTTGATACCGATAAGATAGAAAGACAGCATGAACAAATCGCGGTACTCTGTATAATGGTAGCGCGTTTCGAGGTTTACAAGTTGGCGCATTTTCTCTACAGGTAGTACGCGCATCCGCGTTTCTTCTGTTTTGACTTTGTAATGCCTGAATGGGTTATTAGTCGTAATATCATGGTCAAGGGCATAGTTAAACGCCCGGCGTAGGACTTTGATATATGCGGCACGGGTATTAACGGCCAAGTCAGAAAGCGACGTATAATAATCGTCTATCCAAACCGGGGTTATTTGTTCGCAGTATAGTTTCGTGGAATCCCCACAGAATTTGTTAAGCCTGATAATAGCGGTTTTGGCTATGTACTTTGTACCGCTTGCCCGGCCCTCTAAGGTTTTCTGTATAAGGTCGTAGATAGACGGTACGCCAATAGTGGGCTTATCTAAGTCCAAGTTGGTAAGCATTTCCTTAATTTGCGGGCGCGTGAGTTTACGCCATTGCCCGTTTTCCATCAAGTCAAAAATACGGCTACCAACAGACGTTAGCAGGGTAGTAAGCACGTCGTTAAGTTTCTTTGCGCCTTTGCCGGTGCAGCGTTTCGTAACGCTATCCCATTCGTCAAGGGCTACGTATATCCCGGTGCTAAGATAGATGTTTGTACCGTAGCCGACAACGATTTGCACCGGGTAAGTACCATCTTTCAAAGGGCGGCGGGTATCAAGTCGTAAGGTAGATTTTGCCATAAGATTTGCTGAAAATTTGCTGAATTATG
>CALFJG010000034.1 GCA_937877625.1 uncultured Prevotellaceae bacterium | reverse complement strand
ATCCGTTTTGCGGTTCTCTCTGTGCGCACTTAGGGCGCACACATCGAAAACGCTGCAATTCCAAATCGGCTTTCGCCTTTTCTTGCATCAGATTAAAATACTTGTCTTGGACTTCGCGTAGCCGGTCGGTCTGATTAGCAAACCTTTCCTCTTTCTCCTTTAACTGCTGCTGCAAAAACTCTACCGTCTCGCGTAGTACGCCAAACTCTGCTCCGTTGGCTTCTGCCTCTGCTTTATTTGCTTCGGCTCTCTCCTTGCGTTTGTTGCTGCGGATATTAAGCATATACTTAATTAACTCCCAACCGCCAACGGCTGCGCCCATCGACGCAATAATACCGAAAATTTCCGTGTACTCCATTTTTCTATTTCTTGTATAGTTCTATTACTATGTCGTTATCGCGTTGCTCAATCAAAACCACGTACCGGGTTTCTAACAGGTGCAAAAGGCCCATGTCTATTACATCAACGCGCAATGTAACCGGGTCTTTGGGCTGTACTTCAATAATCGCCATCACGTATTCTTTTATATGTCTGTATTCTCTTCTTATATTTGTTCTTTAGTGCCACTATCTCATAGCGGCCTTTTATGTAGATGTATTCGTAGGCGTGTCGCTCTATCATTCCTAAGACTTTCTTATGCATACCGTATTCGTTGTGGTGTCGTAGCAAGCCCAAATAACTGTTTATAGAGCAAACGGCGTGCGTAACCTGCCGTAAGGTCTTAGCGTTGTTTAACCGCCTGACGGCTGCAATAAAGTTGGTTATTGTGCGGTTGCAACAATACGACGTTTTGGGCTTTACGACTGCCCCGGTAAACTCTACGCCCTTGGTGTAGTGCTGAAAGTAGAATTTCTTAGGATTCAGGGTTAGGCCAAATTCGGCCAACTTATCCCGTATCAATGGCACGGCGTTAAGTAGTACGGCCTTATCTTGGTGTATGCAATAGAAATCATCTACGTAGCGGCCATGATACTTAATGCCTATTTCTTCCAAAAACCAATCAAATTCGTTTAACAGGAAATTGGCGAATAGTTGCGCAAACAGGTTGCCGATAGCAACGCCTTTGCCCTCGCCGTTAGTGAATAGCGATTTATTGGCGGGTAGGTAATCCCAATAATGCGCCGGGCTGTGCCTCTCGCAATTCTTTTCGGGGCGATGTAAAACGACTATCCGGCAAAGGTAGCGCAAATCGTCTATGTCGCTGCCGGTATAGTATTGGGTAATAAAGCGGTCTATCAGGTCGGCTAACAGGGCTTTGTCGATGCTCATAAAAAAGCCCTGTAGGTCTAATTTCATAATCCAGCAAGTACGGGTGTAGTTCTCGCTGCAATCCCTAATATCCTGCTTTAGAATATTGATGCCGTAAAGCTGCCCTTTCTCCTTACGGCAATTAAAAGTACGCGGGCTAAATACCAACTCAAAAAGCGGCTCTAACCGTAGGGCTATATAGTGGTGTACTATTCTATCTTCAAAAGAGGCGGCAAACACTTCACGATACCGGGGCCGCGTTACGACAAAGCAAATAGACTTTCCGGGCTGATAGACGCGGTTGTTAATCCTATCGCGTAAGGCGATAAGTTTAGTTTCGTAGTCCATTTCGTAGACTATCGCGCTTGCCGTGCGACGCTTGCGCCGTCGGCAATCGTAATACGCTTCTAAAAGTCCATCAGTCGTTACCATATCTGACAATGTTTATATACTACGTTTCTGCTTCCGTAAGAAGTGCTGAGACGGGCCGAACGTGATTCGTGTTCGATGCCTTAGTGTTGTTGTTGGCGTTGCCGTTGTTGAGGTTCAGATTCCAGGCGTTGGTCGCGCTGTACTCGGTAGGCTCGCAATCTGTGGCCTATTAACTTGCTCTTAACCGTAAATGACGGTATAGGCCCCATTTATTACGGAAACTTGCACTCTCGGTTAGTCTTAACTTTCCGATTCCGGCTTACTCGCTTTTGTAAGTGAGTTTTTCCACGCTGTACTTTGCTTTCCTATTGCGTCCATCAGTTCAATGATATGTGCGTGCCGCCCTATTCCCTTAATCCAACGTCTTTCGCCCGCTACCCTGATTAGGGTTTTAAGCGTCTCAAACTTGGCTTTGAAACTCATTAAGTTTTGTACCCTGCCCGCCTTATCCATGTAGGCCGCTGCGTCTAACTCTATCAGGCTAACGGATAGTCTTTGCATTTCTGCGCCGATAGTAAACTTATAGTCACGCGGAAAGTTGGGCGTAACGTCTAATATCTCATTGAGTAACGCCCTACAATCTAAGTATAGTTGTGTAGTGGATACTAACTTAATTGGTTTGTCTGCCATTTTTGAAAATTTCGTTGTAATGTTCCCGGCTTTCGCCGGGAACTAAAGGTTAAAGAGTAAGAATTAAGCAATAAATGCTGAGACGGGCCGAACGTGATTCGTGCTCGACGCCTTAGCGGAGTTGCTGGCGATGCCGTTGCTGAGGCTCAGAAGCCAGGCGTAGGTCGCGCTGCGCTCGGTAGAAGTCCAATAAGCGGCTTCGGCCAACTGCGTTGCACCACTAATCAGCGAAAGCGCGTAGTTAATCTTTGTCATATTGGCGTAAATCATCA
>CALFJG010000033.1 GCA_937877625.1 uncultured Prevotellaceae bacterium | reverse complement strand
AACTGCTGTTACTTGGATTACATGACAAGACCAACGCAATTCGGGGATGAACCTTTCTTGTGGATGGATTTTATGGTTTCTGTGTGTGTTTAGTCGAACGTCTCATCGAACGTATTGTCAAACGTGCTGTGGTGAACGTTCCGTTTCTTGTACATCGCCGTGCGTGCGGCTTCGCGGAACATGAGCGTTCCCGTCTGCACCTCGTAGCGGTCGTCGGAGAGTTTGAGCTCGTTGTCTGTAATGGTAACTTCCCTGCTGTTGTCCTCGCGCCATACGCGCTTGGCAGCGCAGAGGTCGGCGAACAAGGGCTGCACGCTTTCGGGAAGCACGCCCGTGTGGCACTTCCATGTCGGCACGGCTTCTATTCTGTAGTTGCGTGTGTTGCCGGAAAAGGATGCCGTTGAGCGTGTGGGTTTGAGTTCCTTTTCTTTTGTGCCGAAGAAATGGAAAGTCTCGGGAAGTCCGAAATTGTTGTAGAATTTCAGACTGAACGGGTCGCAGTCGATGGGGGTGTGTATGATGTAGTCCTGCCGCCGTGCGTCCAGTTCTATTCAGAACGAATGCAGTATGTATCCGTCATCCGGTGCTTCAAAATCTTCGGGCAGCAAGCAGATGGTATAAAGCCCGCTGCCGTAGTTGGTAAGGGTGCGTCTGCGTCCTGCCGTTTCCAGCGTTAAACCCGTGTCGGGGTTTACCCATAGGCATATGATGACGGGTGAGGGTGTGGCATCGCCCCCTTGCTGCGCGACAAAGAACGTAAGGTATTCGATTGCACCGATGTAGGTAGGCTTTGCGCCATCAAGGAGCGTAAGGAAGTGGGATTGGGTAAAGTCCGAAGCCGTATCAAGGATGTCGGCACGGCCGGGAATGACGAGTACGCTCTCGCTGTGGTCATCCAGTCCGAAACAGACTTCCGTGGCATTTACGTCCGGCAGGTTTTCTCGCAGCAGCTCGGCGAGGTCGGAGAGGACGACGATGCCGTCCGTGTCAGGATAGAGCGTGGTATTGAGTATGTCCGTGCCATTCTGTCCTCCTACGCGCACGATGATTTCATACGGGTCTGTGTCGCCCGTCCGGAGCAACAGGCTGTCGAGTTCGTGAGGAAAGGCAACGGAGGGTAGCGGTTCGTCAAAGTCTGCCATCAGGATTTGAATTTGCGGATAATGATGAAAACGGATGAGGCGACGATGGCAATAATCAGTGTATAGAACCTTCCTTGCCAACGTCGGGCGGTTTTGTGTTCTGCCTTGATTTGCTTTTCAGCAGTTTCTATGGCACGGAGGTCGGGTTTACTGATAAGTATGGTGTCCGTGCGGTTTATCACACGGACACTGTCCTTGCCTTTCTTCTCTTTGTAGAGGTAGCGATAGACAAACTTCGTTTCTCGCAGGGTGTCGCGGGCATCTGGGTCGCCGTCTTTTGCCGCAGGAAGCACGGAGCGTTCCACGAAGATGCTGTCGCGCAGGAAGATGCTGTCGCTCAGGACTGTGTACTGCCGCAGCGTGTCCGTGATGCGCTGCACTTCGGTCTGCGTCACGATGATTTCATCGGGCTTGCAGGCGGTGAAGCAGAGCAGTGCTGCGAGGAGTATGGGAAGGAGATTCTTCATTCTGAAACGTACTTTTTGAGTGCGTCGAAGTGGAGTGAGACGATGGCTTCGCGTCCTTCGGCTGAAAGGAGGAAATCGACTTCACCTTTGTTGTCCTGAAAGAGGTTTTCGATGAGTACGGCAGGGGAAGCCGTGTCACGTACCATAGCGAGGTTTTTCATCCAATAGCGTTCCTTGGGTACAGAGCGGTTTCCTTTCAGCCCGCGTTTCTCGGCTTCTGCGTAGAGGAGCCGGGCAAGGTGCTTGCTCTTGTTGCCAGCTTTGGTATAGACGAAGCCACACCAGCCCGTAGCGTCGTGCCACTTGCCGCCGCTGCCTGCGGCATTGTTGTCCTGACTTCGGGAATTATTCTGCTTTTATGACATTTCCAAAATTTCTATACTAATTATCAATGCGTTACGAATTAGCAAAGGGTGATTTGGGTGACGCGAGGCGTTTTTGCAATGGTCCAAAAGCAACTTTTGATGCTCTGAGATTCGCTTATATGAACCGAATTTGAACTTTTAAGCCAAATTTGCGATTCTCAAGCCACTTCAACAATGAGATTCATGAGCCCATAAAGACCATAAGGACAATCAAAATAGGCCAATCTATCAAACTTGCTCAATAACCCATACTGATTTTCAAGCACTTATAAAACGGACTTTTTAATGGTGACGCATTCCCGAAGTCAGGTGGAGTGAGACGATGGCTTCGCGTCCTTCGGCTGAAAGGAGGAAATCGACTTCACCTTTGTTGTCCTGAAAGAGGTTTTCGATGAGTACGGCAGGGGAAGCCGTGTCACGTACCATAGCGAGGTTTTTCATCCAATAGCGTTCCTTGGGTACAGAGCGGTTTCCTTTCAGCCCGCGTTTCTCGGCTTCTGCGTAGAGGAGCCGGGCAAGGTGCTTGCTCTTGTTGCCAGCTTTGGTATAGACGAAGCCACACCAGCCCGTAGCGTCGTGCCACTTGCCGCCGCTGCCTGCGGCATTGTTGTGGATGGAGACGAGTACGACATTGCTCGCGCCGAGTTTTTTGCAGACGGCATTGACGCGGCGGCAGCGTTCTTTGAGGGATATGTCCACGTCTTCCGTGACGATGCGCTCGGCATCATAGCCTGCGGCTTTGAGACGTGCGACGAGTTCCGTGGCTATCTCACGGGTATATTTCCATTCTGGCAGTCGTTTGTCCGGACTGCACTTGCAAGGCGTATTGTAGCCGTGACCGTTGTCGATTAGGATTTTCATATTCTTGTTGTTTAGGGTTTATTCGTTCTTTGGGTCTTCGTCCTCGTCATCGGTCTTGTCCTTGATACCGAGCTTACTTTGCAGGTTCTTGAACTTGTCGGAGACATAAACAGAAACTCCGAACACACTTCCTGCGTAGATGAAGCACTGCGCGGTGAAGTAGAGTACGGAGTCGTGTATTTCGCCGAGCGGTGAGACGATGAAGCCGGCGATGGCGAGGGCTACACCGACCAGCAGCATAGCAGCGGCGGTGAGGTATTGGAATGTGATGCGTCGTTTTCGCGTCATAGTTTTGCTTGATTAAAATTTGATGCAAAACTATGTGCCGCGCTAATAGGCAGAAAAGACGCGCAGAAAAGCAAAAAAATCCCCAAACGAGTTATGCTCATTTGGGAATTGAAAAGAAAATATTGTTGTCCGCTAAAAGTTTTTTAGCAGGATAAAAATTAGGCTGAAGCCCTCGCTGGGTTTCAGCCTAATTTTGTTACCTTTGTTTTCACCACAAAAACCAAGTAACATGAACAAAGGTACACA
>CALFJG010000032.1 GCA_937877625.1 uncultured Prevotellaceae bacterium | reverse complement strand
TGCTCGTCCTGGATGAAGATGTCGCCGAGCAGTCCGCTGACCTTGTGGGTCTTGTTGAAGTCGGAGTTGACATCAAGCGTACCTTTGAAGCCGATGGCAAGTGTATCGCTGACCAGTCGCATCCGATAGAGGTCGGCCTTGGAAATGTCGGCACTAATTTTGCCTTCCAGTCGGTTCTTGCCTAACAGGGCATCGACGCCGACGGTTCCGTCGAACAACTCGTTATGTCCTGTGATGCTGGCCTGTGCCCGACCATTCTGAAGATTGGCACTGGCGTTGAGTCCGCTCAGGTTGAGGTGGCCGTATTGTAGTTGGCTGATGGTGGCATCGGCTGTCAGATGGCTGCGGTTGGAGAGGAAGTCGGTGCCGTAACCCTTGGCCTTGATGTCGGCCGTCACGGTGTAGATGGAGTCCTTGGGCATAAAGTGATGCACGTTGAGGCTGCGCACCTTGACGTCGGCATCGTAGGTCATCAGTTCCGTAGCCATCTCTCCCTTGGCGTTGAGTGGTATCTGTGCCTGGCCTTTCAGGCTGACGCTGCCGTTGCCTTCGCGTGCCGTCAGGTCGGCGGTGTATCGGGTGCCGTTGGCCTTGAAGGTGCCGCCGAGGGTGATGCCCTTGGGGATGCGGTAATCCTTAGCCAGTTGCGGATCGGCCATTGCCAATGCAAAGATGATGTCCTGGGCTGTCGCATCCAGCGTGAGGTCAGCCTGAAGTTTGTCGAGGCTGGTCAGGTTGCCTGCAGTGCCGTCAAGTCGGGCGTGAAGGGCCGTGGGCAGGTTGATGTCAAGTCCCGTGAACTCCATCTGCTGCATATTGCCGTTGATTGACCCTTTGACGCTCAGTGGGTGGTTCGGGTAACGCTGGATGAAACTCTGTGGCAAATCGCCCAGTATCTTGACGATGTCCTGCTTGCCGATCTGTGCGTTCATTCGGGCTTTCATCTGCCCAGGATTCTGGTCGTCGAAAGCATTGAAGTCCATATCTACCTCGGCGTAGATGTCGGAATCGGGGGTACGCAGCGTCATAGCCGGCACCTGTATATTATTAAAGGTAGAGTCCAGTCGGAGACCGCCACTCAGTTCTTGTATCTCAATCCCGCACCTCTCGTTCATAGCGCAGTGCTTGAAGTCCAGCGTGAGGCCTTGTGGGGAGAAACGGATAGTGTCGGCACGCAGGTTGATGTCTGTCAGGCCGATGTGGTTATAGTCGAACCCCTTAGTGGCAGGTGCCCAGCGGTTGTCGTAGTTGAGGGTTCCACCGTGCCAGTCAAGGCTGGCCACCTGATAGACGCCGGCACCGAGGTCGATACAGGCGCTGCGGCCCACGGCTTGCCCGAAGCAGAAGCCTACATTGAGCGTGTCGCCTGGCAGGTGAAGGGTCAGGGCGGTCTTGCTGAAACTGAGACTGTCTGCATCGATGCGCCATTTCAAGGTCGATTCCGTGGTGTCCACTTCTGCCGTGTCGCTCAGGGCGATGTCGAGACGGGCATCTGACAGACGGGCACCATTCACTTCGACCGTCTCCTTGTCGAGGTCGATGCCTTTTGACGAGAGCCATAGTTCGTCGAGGTCACCCTTGATGCGCAGGTCGCTGATAAAGCCGTTGGTGTTGATCTTGGCCTGATGGAGCGACAACTCGTTGATGACCACCCGCTTCTTCAGCAGGGGCCATAGTTGCACGTCGGCCACGAGTTTGCCTACATCAGCGATGGTGTCTTTCAGTTGGGGCAGCGAATCGTTCTGCTTAATGGCGCGGAAGTTTTCGATACCCAGGTCGAATGGCCACTCCAGTCTCACGGATCCTACCGTTATCTCCATCCCCGTCTTCTCCGAAACCACGGCAGCCACTTTCTTGACCGCCCAGTTCTGAACTGGCGGCAGGTAGAGTAGCACGGTGAGTATGACGAACAGCAGAATGGGCGTGAGCACCGCAATCCCCACCCACTTGAAAACCTTTCTCATTCTATGGGGATGTTCGTGGTGTCTTTATGTTTCCCGCTAACGCCTGCCACAGCGGATCATCGGGGAGGGGAGCCTCTACGGTGATCCGTTCTTTTGATACGGGGTGGATGAATTCTGCCCGGCGCGACAATAGGGAGATGCTGCCGTCAGGATTGGAACGTGGCGCACCGTACTTCAAATCTCCCTTGATGGGACAGCCGATCTTGGCCAACTGACAGCGTATCTGGTGGTGGCGACCCGTCATCAGGTTCACTTCCAGCAGACTGTAGTTGTCGCCCTGGCTGATGATGCGATAGCGTAGGATGGCTTTCTTCGCATTCGGCTTCTCGGAATCGTAGGCATACGACTTGTTCTGCTTCTCATTCCGCACCAGCCAGTGCTCCAGCGTCTGCCACTCTTCATTTCTCTTACCTCTTACCTCTGACCTCTCACCTCTTTTAACTATCGCCCAATACGTCTTGTGCACCTCCCCCTCGGCAAACATCTTGTTCAGGCGGGTGAGTGCTTTAGAGGTACGTGCGAAGACAACGAGTCCTGAGACAGGACGATCCAGACGATGCACCACCCCGAGGAACACGGCCCCGGGCTTCTGGTACTTCTCCTTGAGATAGTCCTTCACCAAATCAGAGAGGGGGCGGTCGCCAGTCTTGTCTCCCTGTACGATCTCCCCACTCCGTTTATTGACGATGATGATATGGTTGTCTTCGTAAACGACCTCCATAATTATGCATTATTACATATTCATTCCGCCGTCGACCTGAATCACCTGACCGCTGACGTAACTTGACATGTCAGATGCCAGGAACGTAGCCACGTTGGCAATATCATCTACCTGACCGCCACGGCGCAGAGGAATCTTGTTGATCCATTCCTTGCGGATGTCGTCGGGCAGGGCCTGAGTCATAGCGGTGTCGATGAAGCCCGGGGCGATGGCGTTGGCACGGATGCCCTTGGGACCCATCTCCTGACCAATCGACTTGGCCAGTGCAATCAGACCAGCCTTCGAAGCAGCATAGTTGGCCTGTCCGGCATTGCCGTGAACACCTACGACAGAGGCCATGTTGATAATCGATCCACCGCGCTGGCGCATCATAATGGGCACACAAGCGTGGATGAAGTTGAATGCCGACTTCAGGTTGACGGCGATTACAGCATCCCACTGCTGCTCTGTCATACGTAGCATCAAACCGTCCTTCGTAATACCGGCATTGTTCACCAAGATATCGATGCTTCCAAACTCTTCCTTCACGGCCTTTACCACTTCCTCGGTCTGTGCGAAGTCGGCAGCGTTAGAGGCGTAACTCTTAGCCTTCACGCCCTTGGCAGCGATTTCCTTCTCTGTCTCTTCATTCACTTCGAGGTCGGTGAATGCGATGTTTGCACCTTCCTCGGCGAACTTCAGCGCGATAGCCTTTCCGATACCGCGTGCAGCACCTGTGATCAGGGCTGTCTTACCTTCCAATAATTTTGTTGTGTTCATACTCTATTGATTTTCATTTAGTTATATATTCGTAAATTTGATTTGCTGAAAATTTGCATTATTGTACTACCTTGCGGCCATCCCGTATTACTATCCCGGTGGCCGCGTCAGGCGTTGGCAGTTCCGTACCGTTGAGGCCGTAGGCTTTGCCCTTTGGGGCATCCATCCGGGCGGCATTAACGCCCGCCGACGTATCTTTGGCGAGCATGATAGTACCGCTACCGTCATACGTGGTTAGTGTCATTGAGCCGTCGGCAAATTCCTTAATCCAAAAATTGACTATACTTTCGTTTCCATTCCAAGGCAACAGGTGGAGAAAGTATTTATCTGTTTTGGCTACCGTTACCCAATAGCCTTTGAAAAACACGTCTACCGTTTCCGTACCGTCGAGATAGGTAAACTTAGTATAATTGCCGTCGGCAAATTGTACGCTTTGCATTGCGCCCCGGCTTTGGCCGTTGAACGTACCAAACGAGCCGGTAACATTCCAAGTGCCTAACAATTCCAATTCGTCTAAACCGAAAATATAGTTTTGGGCGTTGGCCGTTAGGTAGGCCAAGGCAAACACCAAAATAAAGCAAAGTCTTTTCATACGCGCACGTTATTTATTATAGGTATCTAATATCCCGTCGCCGTTGGCATCTAACACGCCATCGTAGCGGGCAAACTGATAGCGGCCTGATATATCTACGTAGCCGTCGCCCGAAAACCGCCTTTGCAGTTTACCCGTAGCCGTAGCGTCGAATCGGTTAGCATCTACGAAAGCACAGGTAAGCGTCAGGCCGTCGCCCTGATAGGTGTAGTTTGGGTATTGCCCTGTAGTCGAGATTTCCGTTAGTTGGCTAACGAGGCTACCGGCATCAAAGGCCGTTACCCGCCAACATTTGCCGTTGGCTACCTCTACACTTAGCGTTACCGTACCCGTTGAGGCTATATAATGACCCGTAGGCGTACTTTCCTTATCGTCGCCGTCAGATGAACACCCGGCGAGTAACAAAAGCCCTATAAGCCAAAATAAGTACCTTTTCATAGTTAGTAATCAGGAATTAACGCCACTATCCGACATTTCTTTTTTGTTCAGGCAATAGCCTTTCAAGTTCAGAGATACGGGCTTTATATCGCTCTATCGCGTCGGCCATTGTATCTATAGTTGTTTGCCGTCTTTTTAAGTCTTTTTCTAATTTCCCTATTTCCGTATTTTCCGGGCTATCCATCCCATTAGGTAGTACGCGCATATCGCCAACACCACGCAATAGCCATTCAGCCGATACGTCGGTATGCTTATCCAGAATCAGCAAAAGCGTTTCTACCGTAATAGCCGCGCCGCCTTTGGCGAGTTGGCGATTTAGACGTTTTTGGGTAGCAGAATCGCCGCCCGCCAATCCGTTTTGTGTGTCGCCAAATTCAGCAAAAACCGCTGAAATTCTTTGTCTTACGTCGTTTTCTGTCTGCATAACCTAATACCCACAATTGTTATAAAAAGTTAAAGATTAGACGTTTTCGCCTAAAATGTTTGGTAGTTTACCCGAAAACGTCTATCTTTGCACCCGATATAAGTAAGTAACTAAGTAGCGGTACAAGAAAGGCTGTCGGACATCTAAGCCCAACTATCGAATAATAACCAACTGCAAAGATACGGCAGTTTTTCTTTTCCGCCAAAGGTATAAGTAAGTAAATAAGTAATTTTAACTAAAATTTGTCGATTATGGCACAAAAGAGCATCAAAAACGGAAAATATGCAGTCAAGGAGTTACCCGCCTTACGTGCAAAGATTAACCGGGAGTTCCTGATTAGACTACAGCCCAAAGAGGGCAAAAGTCAGTTGGTAGGCTTTACGCGCCTTTGCCTCATAATCGGCGACCTACACGCCGAACACTACGCCAAGAAAGCGTTAAGCAGCAAAGAGACTGCACCACGTTTCAGCATGGGCGCAGGTAAGGGTATGCAGGTAGTTTTCTTTCCACGTCGATTATTCACCCAAAAATAACAAGTAGCACAAATGAAAACAGAAAAGGTAACACGCGAGGAATTGCGCAGTATGGAAATGGGAGAGAGCCGGACGTTTGAACTACCAAACGCCCGGGCTTGCGACAACGGCAAATCCGTTGCCTACCAAATGCAGAATCTTTTAGGGTGTAAGTTCAGCGCTACAACTGACTACCCTACTAACACACTCACAATTACTAAGAACGCTATATGATAATCGACAAACCGATAGTAAACCCTGATGGCCTGTATAATCAGAAACAGGCAGCGAAAGCCCTACACGTAGACCGGCACACCATAGCCCGCTACGAGGCCGACGGCTCAATAAAGTTTCGCATCCGTAAGGCGGGTAAAGCCAAGGTTACTACCGGGGCCGAGATTATCAAGTGTTGGCAAGGTATGTACGTAATCAAGTAATTAAACAAAAAGAGTTATGGCACAGATTATCACTACAGCGGCTTTGGCCGTTATGTGCGTCGTATGCACGGTTATTGTGGCAAAGGACATTAAGGCAATAGCCGAAGAAATGAGTAACTAAGGGGGGGGTAGGACATGGCAAAATATGACCCGAATACAGAACGGTTAGGCAGTCAGGCAATGGCCTTACAGCGAATGGCGAGAGCCTACCCCGACGAATACAAGAAAGTTAGCGCAATGCGTCAGGCACACGGCATCTTATACAAGTTACCCGCTGACCAATTCGACAAAGTTTGCTTAGAAGCCTTGCACGGCTTAGTACGTGAGGGCATTTGCAAACGCCCACAGCAGATTAACTATTTTCAAAAATAACGATTAAGCACTATTAAAGTATGAATTACGTAACAGAGAACATTACGCCACAAAAGGCGTTAGAGTACCTGAAAACAAGTCAGGGAAACAGGCCAATTAGCAAACCAACTGTACTTAGCTATGCCGACACAATGAAGCGAGGCAAATGGCTTTTGAACGGTTGCAGCATTAACTTTGACATCAACGGCAATTTATTAGACGGACACCACAGACTACACGCCGTTATCGAGGCCAATATACCAGTGAAATTTGACGTTTGCCGGGGAGTTCCTACAGAATCTTTCGCAACGTATGATTGTGGTAGGCATAGAACGCTGGGGCAGTTGCTTGCTATGCAAAACACAAAGCACTATAACTTAGCCGCGTCTATCGTTATGGTTAACGAGGTGCTTTGCAAAACCGGGCGAGTTTACACTAATAATAGTAACTTTGCAAGCGGAGGTAAGAAAAGACTTAGCAATGCAGAGAAATACGAATTATACCGCAAAGACCCCGACGGCTTTAACGCTGTTAGTGTTATTACCGTAAGGCTTCAATCACGATGCCGTATATTGTCAGGCTCATGGACGGGCGGTTTGTACTATTTCTTAACGCACAAAGGAGGATATAGCGAAAATGAAGTTTTACCCTTTTTTGAGCAGTTGTTTTCACTATCAACGGCAGAAAATCAGTCTATAGAACAACTACGGCAGCTTATTACCAGATACGCTTTTTCGTCAAGTACGAAATTATCTACAGAAGCACTTTGGGCGTATATCGTGAAAACGTGGAACCGCTATATTACTAACACGCCAAAGAAAGATTTGAAATTCGGTTCAAAAGACAATATGCCTATTTTAATATTACGCAACAACGATTAAGCACTATTAGTTATGAAAACAGATTTTTGTATTAGCGTACAGGTCAATATC
>CALFJG010000031.1 GCA_937877625.1 uncultured Prevotellaceae bacterium | reverse complement strand
GTGAGGACGGTCTGATAAAAGACATCTTCCTTCTTGGCTACGTTCAGCAGCTTGGTGCGTATGGACTTGCCGTAATTCTTTATCTCTTCCTTGCTCATAGTTTCACCTGTAGATACTGTTCAAGAATGTGGCCGACTCTCAACAGTCGGGCATAGTCCATCAGGCGACTGAGATTTCTGTCGGGTCGTGCCAGATAGCTGTTGATAATCTCGGAGCAGACATCCATACCCACCTTGTTTCTGAACTTCACGGCATCGCATACACAACGCTCTACGTCATAGAGGCGTATGGTAAAGCCGTCAATCTCCGTTGTCATCACACCGATATTCAGCAGCGTTTCAGTATAGTGATGTATCTCCACCCTCGGAAACGTCGAAACCGTTACCTTTCTGTTTCTTTTGACGGCAATATGGAAAGCCTGTGGCATAGAGGTAGTGAGTTGATGGATATTCCACGCAGACCACAAACACAGGATTCCGTCAGGGACAATCGTGTCAATGTCAATCATACTGCCACTGAGCTGTTCTATATTGGCATAGACCCCTCGGCGAACCTGAATAAGCTCGCCTTGACGAGCACTCTCCAGCATTTTGTAATAGGCTGTCCGTCCCTGCTCCTTTATGCTGGCTGATGACAGATATGTATTCTTTTCGGCCATGCAATTCATCTTAAATACGGTACAAAGGTAACACAAACATTGTTAATTGTGGTATTTTTGTACCAGTTTCGCAAGTAGTGTAAAAAGAACGGGCAAAAGTGTTACTACTGTTCTGCGCAACGGTACACGCCTATCGGACAATTAGACTGTTATGCTGCTTTGCAGCTTTCTTTTTGTCACCTAACGACAATTGATTGTGAGGTGAAGGACAAGTTCTGGCTCAGCATTTAGCGTGGAACTTGAGTTATACGCCGTCAGGAATGCTTGTTTTGGCGAGCGTATTGCGAGGGAGTGATGCCATAGACACGCTTAAAGGTGCGTACAAAGTTTGACGGTTCATCAAAGCCACACTGCGTGGCGATTTCAGCCATGGGTAGTGTGGCATTTTGCTTTAGTAACGTAGCGGCTCGCTGCATCAGCACGGCAGAGATAAAAGCCTTGGGCGTTTCGCCTGTGAGTGTGGATAGTCGGCGGCGGAATACTGTGCTGGTGATGCCCAAGGCTTGTGCTATGCTCTCCACATCGGTTTGGCGTGAGGGAATAGCCGTCTCAACCGCCGCGATAACCATCGTAAGAAAATCGCCGTTGTCAGTTTCTGCCGCTGTGGGCTGCGGGGAAGTGTTGGAAGACTTAAAAAGCGTTTTGTTTGACTGGTTTGAGAGCCTTGCTATTTGCTCGGTAAGTTCCGTGTTGCGTTGCTTTTGGCGCTTTAAGCGATATTGGCCTATGCACCAGATAAGCAACGAGAGCATCACCACGGCAAGCCCTATGGTGAGCAGCTGATGGCTTCGTGCCTGTCGCAGGCTCTCGTTTTCTTCTTGCAATTGCTGATTACCGTAGAGTGCGGCATATTGTCCGAGTAGCACCCCCGTGCGGCTGTCGTAGAGCGAATCGCGCAGTTCGTTGTAGCGGTCGTTGTGTATCATTGCGGCCTTAGGATTGCTATCGCGCAGGGCACGATAGAGTCCTCGTCGGCTATGGCTCTCGTTGTAGATGTCGTGCTGGCGTAGTAGGATATCGAGTGCTTCCTGAAAATATGTGGCAGCGGCGGCGTTTTTATTTTCTGCAAGGAGCAGGTCGCCCATCTGGTTGCAGGCTATGGCGAGGCTGTGGTGGTTGCTATCGGCCCGCAGTTGTGGAATAGCGCGTTGCAAGGTTTGATAGGCCTCATAGTTTTTTCCCAAAGCGATGAGCGGTGGTGCGAGTTGTGCAAGGCGCACGGCCTCTTTCGACTTATTGCCCAAGCGTTGCTCTATGGCAAGTGCTTCGCGTGCGAAAGGTATAGCCTCTTCGTAGTGTCCTAAGCGATAGTGTATCTCCGAGGCACTCCCGCAAATAATAGCGAGGCGTGCCGGGTTATCGCTTTGTCGCGCGAAGGAAAGTGCTTGCCCTATATACTGTGCCGCCTCCTCGGGCTGGCCGGCGGCCATATATATAGCGGCGAGGGTATTGAGCGAGGAGGAGATATTGTCGCTGTTGCCCTCGGCGCGGTCTATCTCTACTACGCGTTTGGCGTGGGACAATGCTTCGTTGAACTGCCCCAAGCGAAAAAACGCGGTGGCAACGAGTGCTTCGCAATCGGCCTCGGCAGGGGGCGATGCTACTTTTTGGAAGAGCGGCAAGGCGCGCAGGCCATAGGCTACGGCCTGCTCATATTGCTGTGCGGCAAGATAGTACTCGCCAGCCCAATACCACACTTGTTTCCTCAGAGTATCAACAGACGTGCCGGGCGGGAAGGTTTGCTCGTCGGTAAAATCCTCTGTCTTCAAGCGCGTAAGAAACCGGTTGGCGTTCGACAGGCTGGGCTGGTTGTCAAAGTCGCGAAGCAACGCCAGGGTCTCCTTCGTCTGTGCCGCAACAGTGGCGGGCAAAGCCAAGAAGGCGAAAAGAAACAAGAGTAGGCGGCAGAGAAGAGTACCAGTGCTATGAGGGGCTGTGGTTGACAACATAGTTTTTGTATTAAGGCACGTGCTAACTTGGATATGACGAAGGATTGTTCTTTGTGCCTTGCTATGCTGCAAAATTAGGAATTTACGCGAAATATGCGATATGCTTGTTCAGAAAGAAATGCAAAAAGCGTCACTTCGCCGTCGGAACTATGGTAGTGGGCGGTTGCTCATTGTTTCGCTGGTTGGTGGCTTCCACCACGCGTGCCGCCAACTCGCGAAAGGCCAGGCCGGTGGCGGTGTTGGCACGTACCGCTGCAGGCTCCCCGCTGTCGCCACTCTCGCAGATAGACTGTACGAGGGGTATCTGCCCCAAGAGCGGCACTTGCATCTCCTCGGCTAAGCGTTCCACGCCGTCGCGCCCGAAGATATAATAACGGTTGTTAGGCAGTTCGGCGGGTGTGAACCACGCCATATTTTCTACCAGCCCCAGTATTGGCACATTAACTTTTTCGTTGCGGTACATATCAATGCCTTTGCGTGCATCGGCAAGTGCCACCTGCTGTGGCGTGCTAACGATGACAGCCCCGGTGATGGCGAGTGTTTGCAGTAGTGTGAGGTGGATATCGCTGGTGCCGGGCGGGGTATCAAGCACAAAGTAGTCGAGCGCGCCCCAGGCCACATCGCCCACAAGTTGTTTGAGTGCGTTGCTGGCCATCGCCCCGCGCCAGAGTGCGGCACTGTCGGGTTGCAGGAAGAAACCGATGCTAAGAAGTTTCACGCCGTATTTCTCTACGGGTATCATTATCTGTCGGCCCTCCACCTGCTCGGCAAAAATCTGCTCGGCCTCTACGTGGAACATCTTAGGAAGGCTGGGTCCGAAGATGTCGCAATCAAGAAGTCCCACACGGTAGCCCGCTTGTGCCAGAGCCACGGCGAGGTTAGTGGCTACGGTGCTCTTCCCTACCCCACCCTTGCCGCTGCTCACAGCGATGATGTTCTTCACGTGGGGAAGCATCTTGCCGGGCTCGGGACGCGATGCCTGTCGTGTCTTCACGCTCACGGCCACGTTCACCTCCCGACTCACGTGGGCATGGATAGCGGCCTCGGCGGCTTTTACCGTGCTTTTTAGGAAGGGGTCGGTGGGCTTCTCAAAAATAAGCGAGAAACTGACGTTCATACCGTTGATACGCAGGTCGTCGTCGAGCATCTGGCTCGCAATGATATCTTTCTTTGTACCGGCATAGCGCACGGTGCGCAGGGCATCGATAATCAGTTGGGGGTATAAGGTCATGGTAGGAATAGACGTGGCGGGGCTTAGGGTTTTCTGCGCTTTCGTTTTGTGGCATCACTCACACGCAAAGCTGCTAAGCGGAGCAAAGGTTATGGATTAAGGTTTATGGTCGTTCCGGTCGTGCCGTTCGGCATTTGTATATGAAGCAAGGAGCATACGGTTGGCGCGATGTCGGTGATGTGAACCTCGCGTGCTGTGGCTCCGTGGTTGATGCCCCACCCGAAGAAGATGCAAGGAATATGAGCATCGTAGGGGTTCCACACGCCGTGCATGGTGCCGGTGATGTTTTGCCGGTTGTCCTCACCATATACTGCGGGGCGTGGTATAGTGAGCAGTTCGCCGCTGCGTGTGCGATAATAGCCGTTGATGGCGCGTTCGCGAATAAGTTGTGGAATAGGTGCTGTGGCAATTTGGCTGATGTCGGCTACATAGGCAAAGAGGCTTTCGTTCTCCAAGAAGCGGAGGCTCAGTTGGCGGAGTTCTTGCTCGTTGATGCCTTGACGTGCAATAACATCGTGGTTCAGACAAATTTTGCAGTCGCGGTCGCCAAAGAGCAGGGGTTGATTGGTCTGATAGTAGTTCTTCAAGTAGTCGGCAAGTTGGCGCGTCGTGCCGCTCATTGGCCACGGCTCGCTGGGAATGCCGTGTGCGCGGTTGAAGTCTATGTTGTGGGCTGCGCCGTGGTCGGCGGTGAGGAAGAGGAGGTATTCGCCACGCCCCACCTCGCGGTCTAAGAAATTAAGGAATTGTGCGAGGTCGCGGTCGAGGCGCAGATAGGTGTCCTCGGTCTCTACAGCGTTGATGCCAAACTGGTGGCCGATGTAGTCGGTGGAACTGATGCTCACACAGAGCATATCGGTCTGCGCGCCCTTTCCAAGTTGCTCGCCCCGAACGGCGGCCTCTGCCATTTGAAACGTAAGTGTTGCGCCCGCAGGTACGCGGCGTATCAGGTCGTAGCCACACTGCGTAAAAAGCGCGCCGAGGTCGTAAGGGAACTCCACGGTGCCGTTGGTCACGTATGGTTCTTCGTAAGGCGATGGGTCGGGCGTGCTTTGCGTATATGTTTCTACGGGGAAGAGCGTCTCCCACTTCCCGGCGAGTAGGCTGTCGGGCAGGTGGCGGGCATTGAAGGCTTGTACCCAGGCGGGGAGTGTCTGGAGGTAGTAGGTGGAGGAGATGAAACACCCGTTTTCAGCATCGAACCAATAAGCGGCATCGGCACAATGGCCTGCGGGGAGGATCGACGCGCGGTCTTTAAGCGCCACGCCGACGACTTTGCTGCGAAAGTTGGTGGCGAGTTTCATCTCGTCGCCGATGGTAGTAGCCATAAGGTTTCGCGGCGACATCTTGCCGGCCTTGCCCGTACTCCCTACGGCACACACCGTGGTGTCCTCCGTGCAGTATTGCCAACGATTGCCGTCGCGGAACCTGTTGCCCACGATGCCGTGGACGGCAGGCGTGGTGCCTGTGTACACACTCGCGTGGCCGGCAGCGGTGACGGTGGGAAAATAGTTTATCTGGCAGTTGTCGGCAGAAAAGCCCTCGCCGAGCAAGCGCAGGAAGCCCTGCTGCGTGTAGCGCCCGGCATAACGATGAAGATAGTCCCAGCGCATCTGGTCGACAACGATGCCTACGACCAACTTAGGACGTGCTGTTTGGGCATCGAGGGCTACACAACAAGCGAAAAGGCCAATGGAAAGTACGAAGCGTAAGTGTTTCATTGCGGGTATGGGGTTTGTGAGCGCGTTCTTATTCTTCATCGTCCGTATCGTCGTTGTCCCAGTCGTCAAAGCCATAGATAGGTGTGACAAACTCGTCAATGTCGCGTCGCTCTTTCTTTGTGGGCCGCCCGGTGCCTTTGGCACGTGTGATAAAACCACTGATGCGGCTCATCTCTAAGAGTTCATACTGCGAGGCATCAGTGATATTCTCCACGATGTCGGGCAGGAAACGTGCGCCCACACGTTTCTCTATTGCTTGAAGCACCCGAAACGTATAGGTGACGGGCGGTTTGCGCACACTCACCGTGTCGCCGTCTTTCACCATACGCGCGGGTTTGGCTTGCGCCCCGTTGATTTGCACACGCCCGTTCTTGCAAGCGTCGGCGGCGAGCGTGCGCGTCTTAAAGATGCGTACCGCCCAAAGCCATTTGTCTAAACGTGCTTCCATCTTACCTTTTATATATAGATGTGGGGCTATTTACCGTTGTATTGGTTCATCGTACGGTCAATGCCTTGCAGGGCAAAACTTTTCACTGCCTCTACTGCCACGGGGATGCGCTCTCGGAGCAACGCCTCCTCGTCGGGGGTAAACGGACTTAGCACAAAGTCGATTTGCTGCCCGCGGTCAAAGTCAGCCCCGATGCCAAAGCGCAAACGGGCGTACTGCTGCGTAGCGAGTTGCTGCGTGATGGAGCGTAGCCCGTTGTGTCCGCCCTCGCTGCCACTGGCTTTCATACGCAGTGTGCCAAGCGGCAGAGCCAGGTCGTCCACCACGATGAGCAAACGCTCGGGGGATATCTTTTTCTCGTTCATCCAGTAGCGTACGGCATTGCCCGAGAGGTTCATATAGGTGGAGGGCTTGAGGAGGATAAGATTTTGGTTTTTTAGCCTCACCTCGGTGATATACCCGTAACGGCGGTCGCTAAAAACAGCGTTGGATGCCCCGGCCAGGGCATCCAACACTCTAAATCCTATGTTGTGGCGGGTATCGGCGTATTCCTGTCCGATGTTGCCCAACCCCACAATCAGGTTGTTCATTTTAGGAAATGGTGTATTAGGCTTGTGCAGCAGCGGCATCAGCAGCCGAACGAGCGGCACGTGTCATCTTGATGGTGATAACCACAACCTCTTGGGGTGTTACCAACTCCATATTTTCAAAACTGAGCTCGCGCACCTTAATGCTCTTACCGAGTTCGAGTTGCGACACGTCAATCGTAAGTTTTTCGGGGATATCGACGTACTTAGCGCGCACGTTGAGTTTGCGAAGCATTGTGGTGAGGCGACCACCGGCGCGCACACCCGGCGCGAGGCCTACGGTTTGGATAGGCACGCCCATCACGATAGGTTTGTCGGGTGTCACCTCGTAGAAGTCAACGTGTACAACATTGTCCTTCACGGGGTGGAACTGGATTTCCTTGATTACAGCGGTGTGCTCTGCACCGTCGAGCTGTACGCGTACGAGATAGATGTTAGGGGTGAAAACCACCTTGTTAATCTCTTTTTCTGACACGGAGAAAGGAGTAGCTACGGGCAAGCCGTCTTCGCCACGCTTCTCACCATAAATAACGCAGGGCACGAGGCCTTCGCGTCGGAGGGCACGGGCGGCCTTTTTGCCCTCGGCTACGCGCACGGTGCCTTTGATTGTGATTTCTTTCATTGTTTTTTTTGATTGTTGTGTTACTCTAAATTAAGTTTTTCAGTCGCTTAATTCGCCATCACACGGGGGCTTTTCCGCGCCCCTTGCGGCAAATCGGCGACAAAAATAGGTTTTTTGCTGTATTTGGGCAAATAATCCGCGATTTTTGTGCGAGGAAAGGACACTTTTGGCGTTTGAGAAGCGATAATCGCGTATTTCTCGGAGCAGAACGGAGCGACGGGAGCGTGTAATGAAAGCGGGAGAGCGGAAAAAAGTATGGTGAATGTTTTTCGTTGTGGTAGCCTTAGTTTACCTTTGCCGCAATATACTCACATATAGATACGAAACACTATGGGAACCTACGACAAAAACACTATTCTCTTCTCGCGCACGGTGAAAGCTGGCAAGCGCACGTACTACATTGATGTGAAACAAGACCGGCGCGGCGGACACTATTTGTCGATTACCGAGAGCAAGCGTGTGCAGGAGGGGACAGAGATTGTGCCACCAGTATTTGAGAAGCACAAGGTGTTTCTCTACAGCGAAGACTTTGAGAAGTTTGCTCAGGCTTTCAACGAGGCGTTGTCATACGTACAGACGCAAGAGGTACAGAAACCGCAGCAGGAAAGTCAGACTTCTGGGCTTGACGGCAACGAGTTTCGTTTAGACACAGAGTTTGAGTAGCCACGGCGCACACCCATCGCCGCCGGCGCAAACGGAAAGGCAAGGAACGTGGGTGGGAGGTCTCCTGCTACGACACCGAGGAATCAAAAAAAGTCCCGTGCGGAGAAAAATCTGCACGGGACTTGTTTTTTTCGTTGCGCCTTAAAGAATTTAAGTTGAGGCTATATTTTCATAAACATAAACTATATTTTCACAAACATAGCCTATATGTGTATAAATATAGCCACACTTTGAATAATTCCTCCTACCTTGTGAAATATTGATCTATCGGCCATCATTTTGTCTGTGTTTATGCGGCAAAGTTACTTATTATTTATGACTTAACGCTCCCGTTGGCCGAGTTTATCTGCCTTCTCTAAATGAGGGAGAACGGAATAGCGACAATGGGGCGATGAGCTGGTGAAATGCGTTTCTGTTCGTCCTGTCTATGGCTTATACACCGCCTGCCCCGCCGCCTCGTCGTTGTAAATCACGTCGTGGAGTGCTTCAGGGCTAATGGGCACGCGTGAGCGGGTAAGTTCGGGCACGTTGTAACTCTTAAAAAACAGGCGGTGGTACTCAGGGTCTTCCTGCGGGAGGATAAAGGCCTTGCGCGCGCACCCTTGGTTGTCGAAATAGGCTATGGCGGGGCGGGTGAAGTTAGCGTCCTCGCGTCGCGACGAGAAGACGATCCAACGCCCGTTGCTACTCCACGTGTGGTAACTGTCCTGCTCGGGGCTGTTTGCCTCGGTGAGAGGATAGACATCGCCCGTCTGGAGGTTTTTCACCCACTGGTCGCTGGAGCTGTGCCAGATGTGGAACTGGCCGAACTTACCTAAGGTGAAGAGCAGGTATTTGCCGTCGGGGCTGACGCGCGGCACTGTGGCACTGAGGCCCATCGTGTCGCAACGCACCTCTAACTGTGGCTCACCAAAACGACGCGTCTCGGGGTTGAAGTCCATAGAATAGATGTTATAGCGTATGCTGTCGTGGTAGGCGAGTACTATATCGGCGCGTATGCTGTCGGGGGTGCCCTCAAACTGTGTGACGCGTGCCATACAGTAGTAGAGCCGGCGGCCATCGGGCGACCAACAGGGGAAGGTTTCCATATCCACGTTGGTCTTCAGGATATTGGTAAGCGTGCCTTTCTCGGCATCAAAGAACACGAGGTCGCTACCATAGTCCACCACTTCTATCTTATCGTTATCGCGCAGCTGGAAGGCCTGGCCGGTAAGGTTGCTGGAGAATACCACCCACGGCTGCGTGGGGTGCCAGGTGGGATAGACGCAGTTGGAAAGTACGGAATCGACTTTCATATTCATCTTGCGGGCTTTGCCGTTTTCTACGAAGATAGTGCCGCCGTGGTTGGCACGCACATGGAAAAGCATACGCTTGGTGTCGTAAGCCTGGAAGTTGTGGCAATTGACGCAGTGGTTGTGCTCCTCGGAATAGGAGCGGTTGTTTTCGTAAACCACAAACTCATCGTATGTTTCCAGATCGCGCTGATAAAGCCCCAACTGGCGATAGAGTTCGTAGCTGGGTTCAATGAGACGATAGGACAGATAGCGGTCGATGGGCTCGGGGGCTACGTCAATGTGCCATACGGGCAGGCTCACCCATTGGCCGTCGCGCTTGATATAAACGGTGGCGGTGAGCTGGTTGCCTTTGTTTTGTTCCAACAGCTGTTTCCATTCTTCTGCATTGAACTGCATCTTGCCATCGCCGAGAGCCGAGGCAACCACCTCGCTCTGTTTACCGCTAATGACTGCCACGTAAGCCTCGCCGGGGTTTTCTACCATAAAATTCAGCGGAGCAATGTTTGGCGGAATAGTTACGTCGAGATAGTCGGGGTAGATGCTGACGGCCTCCTGCACAGGAGTGGCTTGCTCGGGAGCCTTTGCCTCGGGCTTGCAACCTACAAGCAGAAGGCTGAATGCAGCTATATATAATATGGTATGTTTCATAAGTAGAGAAGTAGAGAAGTAGATTAGTTCACACCGTCGCTTTCGCGTTTGCGCACTTGTTCGGGATTGTTGTTCTCGCAATAGTAGTAATAGACGTAGGTGCCGAGCCAGTCCTTTTTCAGCAGGCGGCGCATCGCCTCTTTATCTTTTGCTATAGGTGCCACATCGCGGCTAAAAGCGGCAATAGTAGGCTCTGTCATAGGACTGAGTGCGCCATTGAACTGCTTCAAGAAGTCGGCACCGCCATTTTTCAGGCTATATATCACCAAGGCTTGCTGCATACATTCCGGCAACGGCCAACCCTTTGCCACAAATACCTGAGCGCGCGGGAGGAAGGCATTTAAGTCCTTACTATACAAACAGGCGGCAGCCGACGTGCGCAACACGGCATCGGGACCTTCCGCAAGGCCCATATTGTAGCCGAGGAACACGGGTTTGCGAAACATTTGCTCAAAGGGGTGTCTGTCGCGAGGAGCAAGCAGACGGATATGAGCAAACTCGTCGTCGGCGGCGATGAGGGTGCTGTCGCCAATCATTGGTTCTATCCTATCGCAAAAGGCGTTCTCAAACGGGTTGGCGCGTAAAATGCCTATATACTTACGTGCCAAACGCTCCTCGCCGTTGAGCAAAGCAGCCTTGGCCATAGTCTTGAGCCAGTGGAGGCGTTGACCCGACATCACCGTTTGTTCAAAAGCCTCGTGGTAAGCACTGTTGAGCAGACCGGCGGCAAGGTTGCAATCGGGCGTGAAAAGCGTATATTCATCGTTCGGCTGGTCGTTGTCAAACGACACTTTTGGAAAATCAAAGGGGAGATCGAAAATGTTTTCCAACAACGCATCCTGATGCTCCAAAGCTACGGCATAATAGGCTGCCACACTGCGCGTGGGGCGCGACACTGCAAGGGCCGTTTGACACATACCCTCCCAGTCTTGCTCCTCCAACTGGCGTTGCATACGAGCCGTGGCGATGACACTGTCGTTTACATACGTTGCAGTTGCGCCAAAGGCCACACCGACGATAACAACAACAGAACTACTAATCAGTAGGTGGCGCGAACGAACAGGCTCGTGCTTCTTTGGCTTACAAATAAGGGCTGCTGACAGATAGCTAAACGCTACGTAGAAAAGCAAAAGCCATAGTGCCACTCTTGTTGGGAGAAAAATGAAAGAGGAAACGGACAAAGCAAAGAACACGCCCAAAAGTATTGCTAAAAAAGCTAAGCGTAAACGAGAGAAAACAAACCGGGGACGCACGGCGTGAGCCGCAGAAACAATAACGCAAATCAGCGCAGGTATCAACACCACCCATGAGGGCTCGCTGCGGTAGTAAAGATTAAAGCCGCGCAGAATGAGCCACCCAAAATAAAGAAATGGTAGCAAA
Source organism: uncultured Prevotellaceae bacterium (assembly GCA_937877625.1). Lineage (GTDB taxonomy): Bacteria > Bacteroidota > Bacteroidia > Bacteroidales > Bacteroidaceae > Alloprevotella. Next base: position 20,424 of record CALFJG010000031.1, on the reverse strand, counting down.
GAAAACGTCCAACGCCAACGAGCGGGGAGACGCAACACATCGGCTAACAACAACGAGGAGCCTGTTAGCACCAAGGATATAAGTAGGCCGCCTATCAGAGGATACTTCTGCAACGTAAGCAACCAGCGACCAGCATATAAAAGCCAGCCAAAGGTTAAATCGGTAAGCGGCTTCATCTGCATAGCATTAGCCGACACATAACTGTTTTGCTCCGTACGCCACAACACATCGCCGTAAACCCAGAAAAGAAGCCCCCATAACAAAAGGAAACTCAGCAACGGCACAACAAACGAGCCATTAGCCATACGCCGCTCGTGTGGCGGCGAAGACACTGCTTTAACTCGCTGCCCACCACGCTGCGTAGGCGTTTTTGATTTTTGCCTGTTCATAGAAAAAAACGTATTCCGGTTAATGCCGCGAAAGTACAAAAAGAATTATACACGCACAACAAAAGCCTGACACTTTGCCCCTACTAAACATATAATATATTCTGAAAAATGGGCAGGAACGGCGAAAACGGGCTGGAATACAGGCTGGAAAACGGGCTGGAAAACGGGCTGGAAAACGGGCTGGCGAACGGGCTGGCCCCGGCGAGCACCGCCTGCGCGTACTCAAACTCTCCACTGGCGACATCCTCACCTACAAACGGTGTGTCAGCATCGGAGCATACATCCGTGGCGGCTGCGAACGTCTCCGACTGCTCGACAGCGGAGCCATCCGCTCCTGCCGACACGTCGCCCTGCTCGAAGTCGACGGCCTCGAGGTCTATCTATAGAGACAATAGAGACACTAGTGCCACTAAAACCCCCAAAAAGCCTAAAACCCCCAAAAAGCCTAAAACCCCCAAAAAACAATAACCCGCTATGTCAACACTTTCAGAAAGAGCTGCCGCCGTGCGCGATGCCACCATTGAAGGCGAACTGACAGCTTCGCGCGTCGGTGGCTTGCTTGTAGATATGTGCGACGAGCTGGCCGCCCTGCCCACCTCCGTCACCTCCGAGGCCAGCGCACGCTCGGGGGCCGATGCCCTTTTGCAACAAGCCATCGACAACGAGGCCACCGCGCGCTCCAACGCCGACACCGCCCTCTCGGGCGATATCGACGTGGAAGCACAGACGCGCCGCAATGCCGACGGAGTGCTGCAAACCAATATCAACTCCGAGGCCAGCGCACGTGCCAACGGCGATATCGCCACCGTGTCGCAGGATGCCGACGAGGTGAAGCTAAAGAATGCCGCCGGGCAAACCATCGTGACGTTGCTCGGTGCTTCAGGCGGCACAGGCGGATATATGGGAATGCTCACGCGCACCGATAAAGACAAGCTGAACGGCCTGGAGGCCACCTATGCCACCAAAGCCGAGATGCTCGCCGCCAACGCCGAGCAGAACTCCGCCATCAACGCCAAGGCCGCCGCCTCCGACCTCACCGCCGAGACGACACGTGCCACCGATGCCGAGGACACCATCAACGCCCTGGCCGCCAGCGCACTGGCCACCGCACTGGGTGCCGGCACACAGGACACGTATGACGTGCCAATGAAACGCCGCTATATGGCTTCAAACAAACACCTGGTGCGCCTGCTCAATACGCAGCTGCTTGCCGGCACGCTCGAGAGCCTCGGCCTGACGCAGTACTACTATGGCAAATCGGGCGCGATGGTATTCTGCTTTGCCGGCGGCCTGAACGAGACGGGCTACCCCACCAACGCGCAACGCGGGTGCGTGCAGGTGGTGTTTGGCAACTGCAAAAGGAACGATACAGTGGTGGACGACCTCGACCACGACTGGCAGCAGGGCGAGGGCGTACCCAACGGCGTGGGAATAGACTATACGGATTTTCATATTCTCAAGCGCACAGTATCGTACCCGGGCAATGTGCGCACAATAAGCGGGTGGACGGTGCTGCTTTGAAAAAATAGAAAAATTAGAGACACTAGAAACACTATAAACCCTAAACCCCCAAAAAGCTATGAGATACCACCTATACATCAACGACATAATAGCCCCGTGGGCCCTCTCGGCGGCCTACGTGGAAAATGCCTTGCAAAGCGCACTGGCCGACGGCGAACCAAGCGACGAGCTGAGTGTGTATATCAACTCGCTCGGCGGCGACGTGGCCGAGGCTCTAAAGATACGCGAGGTGCTGCGCCAGTCGCCCGTGCCGTGCCGTGCCTATATCTTTGGCTTAACGGCCAGTGCCGCCACCGTGATAGCCACCGGCTGCACGGCGGGGGTCTGTGTGTCGCAATTTGCGCTTATGCTTATCCACTGCTCAAGCGTGGACTACTCGGCCATCGGCGGGTTCAACGAGCAACGCCTTCAGGAACTGGCCGCCGAGATAAACGTGCAGGCCGACGCTTTGCGAAAGATAGACAACCTGCTCGCGTCAATATACGCGGCGCGCCAAAGCAACGCCGAGCGCGATGCCGATTTCTACCTTGAACAAATGCGGCGCGAGGAATGGCTTACTGCCGATGCCGCCGTGAAGCTCGGACTGGCCGACAGCCTGATAGAGGCCGACGCGGACTATAAGACCCCCTGCCCCGCCGACTGCTCGGCGGCACGTCTGCTGCAGGTGTCTGCCCTCGGCCTGCCCCTGACCGCTGAAATGGCCGAAAAGATTAACGGCCTGGTAAAGCCAGCTGAGGACAATAGAGACACTATAGACACTATAGACACTATAGACACTATAGACACTATTTCCCTTGAGCAAGAGCTTGCTGCCCTCCGCCAAGAAAGCGAAACGCTCCGCCAAGAAAATGCCACCCTCCGCCAAGAAAGCGAAACGCTGCGCCAAGAAAGCGAAACGCTGCGCCAAGAAAGCGAAACGCTGCGCCAAGCGGCGATGCTTCCCGCCGAGGAGACGTTTGCAGTGATTGAAGCCCCTGCCGCCACCGCCGACAATAAGTTCGTGCGCGCACAGGCCGCCTACGAAACATTCAAGCACCTGCTTTAGACAATAGAGACAATAGAAACACTAGTGACACTATAGACACTATAGCCACTAAAAACGACACAAACAACCCACCTACTTAACTTTCTTAACCTATTATGGCAAACATCACCATCACCCCCACCGACCTGCAACAATCGGCACATAAGTATCGTGACGAGCTGCTAATAATGCCCGTTATCGCCGCCGATGCCACGTTGCAACACATGAGTGGCCGCCCCGGTGTGGCCGGGCGCGAAACCGTCGGCCAGTTGAGCGGCACAGTAGAACTCGCACCGCACGACCCCCTGCGCAATGACGCGAACGACCTCACCATTAGCGGGCGCACCCTTGAAACTTATCTCGGAAGCGTCGTTAAGCGTTTCGACCTTAACGATGCCGGAAAGAGTGTTTACGGTCCCCTGCTTCGCACTCAGGGCGACAGTCTCACACAGGAAGACCTGGCAAAGAGCGTACTGGAATACGTTGCAGCACAGATTGGTTCGAAGCTTAATATGGCTATCTTTAGCGGCGAGCGCGATGCCAGCGGCACGACCACTCAGGCACTCTTTGACGGTTTCGACACCATCACCGCCACCGAGATAACCGCCGGCACTATATCCGCCGCTAATGGCAACCTGAAAGACCTCTCGGCCACCACGATTACCGACAACAACGCCTTCGACGTGCTTTCAAGCTTCTATGCCGATGCCGCCGATGAGTTGCAGGGGCAAGCCACGAAGCTTTTTGTTTCGTATGACATCTATCGCCACTACTGCCGCTCGTTCCTGACTACCTTCGGTGCTGCTCCTTACAACACAGAGTACAAAAAAACGTTCCTTGAAGGCTCGGACGGCCTGTGCGAGCTCGTGCCACTGGCCAGCAAGAAAAACTCGCCTTATATCCACCTCTCCACACAGGGCAATATGCTTTACGGCTACGGCAATGGTATGGAGCGCGAAAATGTGGAGATAATGCAGTATCACGAATTCCTCACCTCGTTTGTCTGCTCAATGTATTTCGGCGTGCAGTTTGAGAGCATCAGCCCCGCCCGTCTCCTGGTAGGCCAGCTCGTAAGCGAAACCGTGGAAGAACCCACCCAACAGTAACAACCCCCTAAAACCTTACTACAATGTCAGCTTCAAACCCTTGCAGTGCGGTGCTACAGTTTAACCGCTCTTTGCGCTTTTGCAAAGGCGCACCGCTTGCCCCGGGCATTAAGCCCCATATTTATGCCATAAGCAAAAGCGACATAACCACGTGGCCGACACGTCCCAGCGGCACCCCCTCGGAAGACGGCCTGGACAGCGTAACGAATGGCTATGTGCTTTCCGATAACTTCGTACTGGCCGCCGACAAAGCGTGGCACCGCATCGACCTCGTAGAAAATGTCGGCACACTCCACTGGGAGACGCAAGGCGGACAATACAGCCGCACGTTTAAGGCCGACTTCGAAGTGCGCTTCCCCGATGCCACCGACCCACAGGCCGCCTACCTTCAGTATCGCGCCGTGAACGACGACGTGGTGTATCTCGTACCGTCGCGCACAGGAAAGTACTACCTGGTAGGCAACCCGCTCTATCGCACAGAGACCACCGCCAACGCCACCTTCGGCGAGGGCGTGGATGCCGACGATAACGGCGCAGCTTTTGCCGTGGAATGCACCGATATATTCCCACCGCTCCACTACTCGGGCAACATCGTAACCGAAAACGAAGGCACGATAAGCGGTGCAACGGGCAACCCCGTTGTTGTAACGCCTACTCAAACAAACTAATTAAGTAGTTTTTCTCTGGTGTTTTTAGTGTTTCTAGTGTCACTAGAGACACTAGAGACACTAGAGTTTTTTTTAGCAAAAAAACCACTTTATGGACGTTAAATTCACAGAGGCAATGCAGGCCTGGCTCGCCGAAAAAGCCGTGGCCTCGTTGGAGGAGGGCGCGCTTCTCCTTTTGCGCATCAACAATAACCGGGCAATGTATCAGCAGATACTCCTACGTGGTTTGCGCGATAAGCTGATATACGAGCTTGAAAAACACCTGCGCATACGCCTTGACGGGCATACGCGCCAAGAGGCCGTGCAGATAGTACGCGCCGTGGAAGCCACCGCCGCCGACACCGCGAAACTACACGCGGCGCGAGTGCGCCGTGGCCGCCGTGCCGACCACGATGAGCTGCCCGAAAAGATACAGACCCTCTACGAAAAGAATACCGAGCTCTACACAAAGATGCACCGCTATCACGAGCAACTGCGCCTGATGCAAGATGCCGAGCCGTGCGACCGTTACGCTTTGTGTCAAGCTCTGAAGAAAGCCGACGAGCAATACCGCCGTAACTGGGATCGTTACGACGGCTACGAAGTGAAGAAAAAGTAAATAAAACCACTCTCACGCTATTTTTATGCCTTCACGCGACACGTTGCCGCAACGCATACGCGAAAACCTTTTTCTCGACAAACGCGAAATGGATGCCCGCGGCCTGCGCGCCGACGTGCAAGCCCGTGTGCTACGTTGCCGCAAAATGTACCTGGCTCTTATGGATAACCCCTCAATGAGCGACGGCGAGCTGAAGCGTATGGCAATGGCCGAGGGTGCAGGCAACACGGTGGCCTTGGAAGACGTGCGCGCCGTGAAGGTGTGTGTGGGTTCGCTGCAACAGCTCACGCGCGACTGGTACGAGTGGCTCTTTATTCAGCGTATCGACGAAGCGGTGCGCCTGGCACGTGCTCAGGAAGATGCCAAAGCCCTCGTTGCCGCCGCTGCCGCCCTGGGCAAGTATACGCGCCTTGACCACGAAGAAAACCGCGAGGCCGACTACCGGCAAATCGGCGTGCAACCGTTTGTTGTTACCGAGCACTACGAACCGCTCGACACGTCGGCGCGCCGTGCCTTATTCCGTGAAGCCAAAGAAGTGATAGAAGAAACCGACGCAAACACCACTCCCGCCTAACAATGATAAAGATAGTGCCGCTCGGCTTTAACAGCGAAACCTCAGAGAGCGCGCGCGAACTGGCACGCGTGCAAGCCCCGTATCGCAGCTATGTGCAATACTATTCAGACTTTCGCGACTTCTATATGAATAATAGCCACGTGCCACGTGGCGGCGCGAGTACTGTATGCAACGTGCTATACAACGGCACAGACCGCTTTTCGCGCCTCTTTGCCCTGCGCAGCAAGGCTTACGGGCTGCTCGGATATGAAGAAGTGACCGCTGCCCTGGCCGACCCCGCCAGCTCGGGCACCACCGCCAGCCTGCTTGCAGACCTGAGTAGCGTCACCCCCGCCTATGCCGCCACGTCGCCCGACACCTCTGTTACCGTGCGCTTTGACTTTGCCCCGCCGTTGCCACAGCTCTCGCCCGACAGCGAAGTGCTTATACTCGGACGGCGATACGTAGTAAGCCGCTTGGAATATGAGCTGAGCCCCGGGCAACCGCCGATACTGCGAGGCTATTTCCACCCGTTTCAATAAACCACACCCGCCGTATGCTCCTTTTGCTCTCAAATCAGAGTGTGCCGCTGCCCGAGGGGTTCACGCTCTCACTCACGCGCACCAATCCGCTCTACTCCGACCGTGGCACTTTTTCCGTGGAGGTGAAGCTACCTGCCGACCAAGAACCGCTGCGCACGTTGCTCGCCGCCACACACCACCCGCAAGCACCCGCCGCCACCGCCGTGCTGCCCTTTACGCTTCAGGCCCCCGAGGCCGGGCTGCCCGCCATCAACGGCACAGCCACACTCACCGCCCTGACAAACAACGAGGCCGCCTTTACGCTACGTGCCGAGACCATCGCCACCGCCAACGGGCTAACAACGTCCGACACGCTGAGCGGTGCCGACGTGTATATAGACGAAGCAGTGCGCTACTACACACAGCCGCTACTTGACCTGAGCGCGATGACGGCCACCTCGGAGCTTTTCAAATGGTACCACGAATGCCCGCCACATCCCTCCTGCTACACCGTGGAAGCCAGCGGCACAGCGGCGAGTGGCACTATCAACGCCATACTGGCCAGCCGCGGCGAGACCCCGTATGTGTTTCGGCTGTTTTACGGCGACAGTATAGACCTCGGCGACGGCACAAAGATGCCGCTACACCTGCGCCTGCCGTGGCTTGTAGAAAAGATAATTAACGCCTGCACCGGCCTGACGTTGCAACCGCTAAACAACTGCCTGCGCTTTCACCCCACACACGCGCGCCTCTGTGTACTCAACGTGAGCCCCACACGTTACCTCGGCGACATACTGCCACACTGGACACTCGCCGATTTCCTGCTGCAACTGCGCCGCCTGCTCGGTGTAATAGTGTCGCAGGACGGCACGGACATATACCTAAACTACTACCATCAGCCGTATCGTTACGCACCCGCCGCAACACGAGTGACATACACCCCCGAGCCAAGCCAAGCCGATGCAGTGGTTCTCACACCTGCCCTGCCGCGGAGCTACGAAATAGAAGAAGCCGACCTCGACGAGGAAAGCGGCCTTTACAACTCCGAGCAGACCGACCCGCGGCGCGCCAACGTGGGATATAGCTTCCTGACAGAGACGCAGCCCGTGGAACTTGTACCCGCCGACCTGAAAAAAACCGCCACGACGTGGGCAAACAACCGCGCACCGCGCCTGATGCTGCAAGCCGCGATGCGCGCCACCGCCGAGACGTATATAAACCTCGGCAAAGGCTCGTCGCTACAGGATAACGCGCTTTCAAAGCTCTTTCGCAGTGCCGACAAATATGCCGACCACCCCGTTACCGACACCGTGGAACGCTACTGGGTAAAGAACGAGGCACTCTCCGACCTTGAGCTGCAACAAATACTTGAGGAGTCAAGTATAAGCCTAATGGACTTGCCAAATCAGCCGTTTGTAAATACCCACATTACACAGGTGACGGAGCAGGAAATAACACCCGCACCCGGCGGCGACGAGGTGTACTATAACCCCAAAGGCCTGCCCTCCGTTACCGTCTATGCGTACAAAAACCCCGCCGAGGAGTTTGCAAAGCTCTACGTGCGCGAGTGCGACTACGTAGCCCCCACCCTGCGCCACGATGCCGAGGCCGGGCAAGTGGACTACGAGCTAAAGATGTCGCCGTGCCGCACAGAGAAACACGCCGCCTCCTGGTACACCTCCAAACTGGAACTCAACCTAAAAAGAAACCTGAACCGCCTATTTTCCGCCAGTTACGACACCGACAGCAACTACTACTTATGCGACGAGGTGGCGGCCTTCTACTGGCTTAACACCGACCAAAACGACAACCGCGAATACTACGAAGAAGCCTACACGTCGCCCGACCTGATGCCTATCTTTGAAACAGGCGGCGACTACGATGTGCCGAGCGCACCTGATGCACCCGACGGCTTGGAACTCTTTATAGCTTAAAAAAAACACACACGATGCCCACACTCCGCGAATACGCCCCCGGTTGGTACAATAAAATGATAGAGATATGGACTGACCGCCTGGCACGTCAAAACGCAGTACGCACGGGTGCGCTGATACGCAGCGTGAAAAAACACTCCCTGCGCTTTGAAGACGACCTGAGCCTGACCGCCGAGTTTCGCTTCCTGCATTACGGCGTTTATGTGGACAGCGGACGCGGCCCCGGCTCGGCCAGCGGACAAATGGCGCGCCGACCGTGGTTTCGACGCTCGTTCTACATCTCAGCCGCCGTGCTCGCGCGCCAAGCAGCACACGAAGCAGGAAGGCTCTACGTGCAAGCCTTTGTGAAGCTTTAGTGACAATAGAAACTCTAGTGACACTATAGACACTAAAAAAAGCGGAAGCCTAAAAAGGCTTCCGCTCTTTGTTGAAAGAAAGGCTCGGCAAACGCGGCTTATTCGTTATCCTCCTGAAGGTTACGGAAGCGCAGGCCGTTTGCGCCGAGCAAGAAGGCCGACTGCATACGTGCCGACTTAGTGAACTGCACGCGCACCGCTTTGACGTTCTTAGCGAAGCTATAAGCGGCGCGAGTGTCGCTACCAGTACCTATAATGGTAGTGTGGAACGAGCCGAGGTCGCCAAGGCGCACGCTCTGGCCGTTTTTCAGTGCAGCGATGATGTGCTGCTGCAAAGACGAGAGGACGGCCTTGATATCGTGCTCGGTGACGGTGCTCTCAAGAGCCATTGCCTCGGCGATGGTGTCAAGCGTTTGGTAGCCCTGCGCATAAGCGGTGGCGTAATACTTGAAGGTGTCGGTGCCGGGTTTCTTTCGCGGCACTACTTTGTAAGAAATAGCCATAACAAAAAAAGGTTTTTAGGTTTGGGGGGGTTAAACAAAAAAAGGAAAAAAAACTGTGCCTCTCCGGATAAGACACTACAAAGATAAGCCTGCCGCCGATGCTCCGACAAAGACAAAAAACGCGGCTTTTCAGCAAAAAAAGCACCGCCGAGGCTGTGATGAACGCTACCATCGGGCTAAAAACGCAAAAAAACAGGGACAAAAGGCCGCAGCTTTCACATCTGTACATCAAGTTTGCACAAACCTAAAAACAACGCTACAGCAATGGAAATCCTTTCACTACCAAACACGGCGGCACAGGCCGCCATTGTGGAGGTGGCCGACACCACCCACGTATTCGACAACAGCACACGCACCGCGGCGCGCAACGTACCCGGCCTGCGCTACAAAGAACGCTTCATACCGTGGGGCCACGATAACCGCCTGCCGCTGCGCCTGCGCCGACTTATCGGTGCCGACGAGGTGACGGCGCAAAACAAGCTCTTTAACGTACTGTGCGCATACGGTGCAGGCCCCCACATCGACGGCACAGATGCCACACGTGCCGCCGCATTGCTATCACACTCCAACCCGCAAAGCTTCCTGCTTGAACAACTCACCGACCTAAAGTATTACTACTGCGCACTGTCTGTAATCATTCTCAACCGCCAAGGCTCGCAGATAGTGCGCATACGCCACAAAGAAATGGCACACGTGCGCCTGCAAGAGGCCGACCGCCAAGGGCGCATACGTCACGCCTATTATGCCGACTGGGATGCGCCGGGGGGTCCGCAAACGGTGGAGCGTCTGACGCTGCTCGACCTGAACGACCCGCTCGCCGACCTTCAGACGCGCCTGGGTTACGCCCTATCCGCCGACGGCACGCGCCGCGTACGCACCGCCGAAAGGAAGTTTGCCATACTGCTCCGCTTTCCTACACCCGGCGCGCAGTATTATCCCGTGCCGTATTACGCCGCAATGTTTCTCGGCGGCTCCTACGATGAGAAACGCCTTATCGCCGCCACCAAACGCGCCAAAATGAGAAATCACGCCAGCGTGAAGTATCAGATAGAAGTAAACCGCGACTACTGGCAAAACCTTATCGCCGAGGAACGCATAAACGATCCGCTCGCCGCTCAGGAACGCATAAAGCGCGAAAAAGAAAACATACGCGACTTTGTGGCCGGCGTGCATAACAGCGGCAAAGCGTGGATAACGGGCTACTACGTGGACCCGCAAGGCCACGAGGTGCGCGATATACGTGTAGTAAACATTGAAGGCGCAAAGGAAGGCGGCGACTATGCCGACGAGACAAACGTGGCCGCCAATACGCTCTGCTATGCCGACAATGTGCACCCGTCACTGGTGGGGGCCGTGCCGGGCAAGAGTAGCAACACCGCCAGCGGCTCAGACAAACGCGAGCTTTACACAATGAAACAAGCCCTTGAAACAGCTTGGAAAGACATTGCCCTGCAACCCCTGCGCCTGATGCTACAGTACAACGGCCTCTCGGCAAACATATCCCTACCTATCATACAGCTCACTACACTTGACGAGCATAAAGACTACTCCACAAAAACCACACAGCAGCAATGATACTTTACCCCCATCAACTCACACCCCTGACGCTCGTTTGCCCCGCCACCGTAAGCACGGGGCAAAACGTGAACGTGACACTCACCGCCGACGGCAAGACACTACTGGCCACCTCCCTGACGGCCGAGACGGAGCCGCTCACCTCGGCAGTTATCGTGCGCGTCTATCAGGCCGATACAATGGTGCGCGAATACCTCACCGCCACCGAAAAACCCGCCGCCACCATCGTGGCCACCGTGGGTGCCGAGACACACGACCTCGGCACAGTGTTTCAGAACCTCCGACCGATAACAAACAGCCTACGTGCCGAGACCGATATGCCTGCGCGCTTCCTGTGCCGATACGCACGCACGGCGACAAAGACCACACACCCCGGAGCCGTGGAACTGCTACACTTCTACCAACCAAACACCGAGGGCAACGACAACCCCGTGCTGACCGTGGGTTTCGAAAGCGGCGAACGTGCAGAGATACTACTGCCCTGCAATGAAGCCGAGCAATTAGACATAATAGAAGTGAACGTCACGCCCGAAGATGCCGAAGACCCTGAGGAGGTTACCTGCTCCAACGCCTTGCTAAAAGCCGCCATATCGGTGATACCCGAGACGATATACACCTGCACCGACGGCCGTTTGCGCCGACTGACACTCACACCGCTACTCAACTACATTCACTACCATAACCTGCGCGCCGACAGTGTGGCGGATGCCACCGAGCTGCCAGCACCCGTGCTGATAGATATCACCGAGCAGCCCGTAACACTTTCGCCTACCAAAGTGAGTTACCTCTCGGTGGCAATGGGTGCGCGCGTGGCCTCGTACAACATTTTGCCCCACTCGCTTGAACAACTGCCGCTAACAATGCAGTACACATCGCCACACGGCCTGCCCGACACGATGCACACCGTGCTGCCCGCCGTCTATCTGTCGGAGGCCGACACCACCTACGCGCTGCAAGCCAACACCGACGGCACCACCACCTACCGGGCAACCACCGCCACCCTGACACAGACCCTGACCCTGCGCACACAGCCACTCCGCTCGCGCGAAGAGATGAAACAGGCCGCCGACCTTATGGAGACACTGCCGCGAAAAATAATACTGCGCCAACCACCCGCCGACCCGTTGCAGCAGGAAATCACCGCCGAGACAATACTGCAACGCACCTCTATAAAACTTTCAGGCGGTGCAGCCTACTCGGCGCAACTGCTTGAACTGACAGTGCGCGCCGCCGACCCCGCCGCCGACCTTGCAACCTTTGCCCTCCGACCCCGCCGCACACCACAATTCACAGAAGAATACACTGACCCGTTTGAGTAATAAAATAGAAACACTAGAGACACTATAGCTACTAAAACCCCAAAGCACTATGTTTAACTTCTACGCTTATCTATCAGACATACTGGCCGAGAACCACCGCGTACGCGAAGAACGGTGGCGGCTTACTACGTGCAGCGGCCTCGGAGGGCTGGAGGGCGCACTGCAAAACGCACGTACACACGCGCGCCACGTCTGCCTGACCGACACCACCGATACCGAGATATTCCGCCGTGCAGGTGGATGGTACCTCCGCGAAGTGTATACGCTTTTCCTTTGCAGCCAGTACAACGCACGTAGCGGCGAGCATACCTACCTGCAAGCCCTCGGCGAGTGCCGCGCGCTGCAACAGGAAATAATATCGCGCCTGCTTTACGACGACGACCAGCTGCGCCGCAACCTCCTTTTTCTTGACCTCGACACGTTCCGCTCGCGCGACCTCGGGCAAGACTTCCTCACCGATACCGCCGGGCTATACTTTCAGGTGGCAATAGACCGCCCACAGGACTTGCGCTTCAACCCCGAGGCCTGGGACGTGCAACAGTTCACACGTACCTTCGACGGATACTTCCTATGAACCGCCGCGACGCTTTTGCCGCTCGGAGCGCATATACATCTTATGCTGGCGGTGCGCTATCTGCCACAGGAAAAGCTGAGAGAGCTGCTCCGACCACCACGAACGACCCTCAAGGCGCACCGTCCGATGCTCGCCATCCGTGGCACGTTTGCCACCCTCAGGCCGACGCGCCGACTTATCGGCACGCTCGGAAAGCGAGTTAACATAAGCCGAAAACTCCGAGGCCGACATACGGCTGCGCCGCCACAGGGCTACACAGAGCGTAACAACAAACACCAAAGCAATAAAACCCGCGCAGCAGGCAAAGAGCAAAAGGAGCATTTTCATAACAAGAAAAACAAAGGAAAAAACAACAATAAAAAAACTTAATAACCGTGCCGCAAAAGTAGGCAAAAATACAATACACCCAAATGGCTATTAACAGAGAAAATTTCCAAGCCGCCGTGCTGGTGGACGGCAAACAGGCCGGGCAAGAGATAGAAAAGATACGCCGCAAAGTGGCGGAGCTATCAGCCGAAAAAGAAAAGCTGAAACAAAAGCAGCTCTCAGTAGGACTTGACGAAAAAGAGCTGAAACGCCTGGAGCGGCTCAGCGACCAGCTGGCCACACAGGAACGCCGCCTCTCGCGCGTCAAAGCCGTGGGACGCGAGGTGTACGATACACTCGGACGGCTCGACCAAGCCAGCCCGAAAGAGCTGCAACGCACCCTTGAAGCCTTGGAGCGCACAATGGAAAGCGGCAAAGTGAAACGCGGCACAGAGCAATGGGAACTCTACCGGCGCAAAGCAGCCGAGGTGCGCGCCGAGCTTGAAAGTGTGAGAGAGGAGATGCACACCGCCGGCGATGCCGCCGAGCAGAGCGGCTCGCGAGCACAAAAAGCCGCCGAAGCCGTCAAAAACGCTTTTCTCGGCGTTAAAAACGCTTTCGCGGGAGTTTCCTTTGCCAAAGACCTTGCAGAACCCTACGTGCAAAAATTCGCCGAGCTCGACACCGAGCTCGTCGGCGTGGCAAAATACACCGGCCTGACGCGCCAAGAAGTGCAGGAACTCAACGAGGAACTTAAAAAGATTGACACCTCCACCAGCCTCGTAAGCCTGAACCAATTGGCACAGGAGGCCGGGCGGCTCGGCCTGACGGCAAAAGAAGACATACTCGACTTTGTGCAGGCCGCCAACACCATCAACGTGGCACTCGGCGAAGACCTCGGCGAAGATGCCGTGAGAAACATCGGCAAACTGGCGACAATGTTTGGCGAGGTGAAACGCCTCGGAATAGGCACGGCAATGCTCGCCACAGGCTCGGCCATCAACGAGCTCGGACAAAACACCGCCGCCACCGAGGGCTACCTGGTAGAATTTACAAACCGCCTGGCAGCCGTGGCAGCTCAGGCCGGGCTGACACAGGCCGAAATAATAGCGTATGCCGCAACACTCGACAGCAACGCCGTGGGAGTGGAAAAAGCCGCCACAGCCCTGCAAAACGTCATCACAAACATATATCGCGAACCAGCAGCCGCAGCACAGGCCGCCGGCCTGGAGGTGGAAGCCTTTACCGAGCTGCTACGTACCAATGCAAACGAGGCACTGCTGCAATGGGCTGAAGGCTTTGCACGGGTGAACCCCGAGCTCAACGATGCAGCACCAGCCCTGAAGAACCTGAAAATGGCCGGCAGCGGTGTGACGCAAACCATACTCACACTGGCACAAAACACCAGCCTACTGCGCCAAAACCAAGAAATGGCCAACCAAGCCTACAGAGAGGCTACCAGCGTGGCAAATGAGCAGGCACAGGCCGAGAGTAGCACCGCAAACCAAATAGCACGCCTGCGTAACGAGCAGGAAAACCTGGCAGCCACACTCGGCGAAAAACTCACACCGCTATACATAGAACTGCTACAAATAGGCAACTCCGTGGTCGGCTTCTTTACCACCCTGGCCGGGTTCTTTGCCAGCCACACCACCCTGCTACTCGGCATTATCGCCGCCTACACAGCCTATAAGACCGCCGTAATAGCTACAAACGTGGCCATAGCAGCCTACAACACAGCACAGGCCGCCAGCATCGCCGTGGATAAGCTGAAAGTATTGTGGACAAACAACGTCACCGCCGCCGTGCAACGGCTCTACGTGGCCGTATTGCGCCACCCGTGGGCTGCAGCAGCAGCCGCCGTGGGTGCAATGGTGGCGGCACTGGTGGCACTCGCGGCACGTTCGGACGATGCCACCGAAGCACAGCGACGGCTAAAAGCCGCCAACGCTGAAGCAGAGAAAAGTGCAGCAAGCGAGACGACACACCTGCGCGTACTCTACGAAACGACACAGGACGTTACACAGTCGCTCGAAAACCGCACCGCCGCCGCCCAAGAGCTTCAGCGGCTATATCCCAAAGTATTCGGCAACCTAAGCACCGAGGCTATACTGGCGGGAAATGCAGCAAGCGCATACGCCACACTCACACAAAACATACTCGCCGCGGCAAAGGCGCGCGCCATTGAGGGAGAGATAGAAAAGATAGAAAAAGAAAACATAGATATACGCAAGAAAATAGATGAAGCAGAAAACAGTCTTTCAACGGCACAGCAGCGCGCGGAACGTACTAGGGACGAACTAATGAGAGGCGGCGAGATAATTTACCTCCCCCAACCAGTGATAAACCACATCTCAAACAAAATAAAAAACCTGAATACCAAACTGGCCAAAAACACCGCAACACAAGAAAGCCTGTACGCTCAGGCGGTCAAGCTGCAAACGTCAGTACAAAGCGCATCAAACGCCGTAAACCAAGCAAACACAAACCTGCGCACCTTCCAAACAAGCGGCACAGGTGGTGGCACTGGTGGTTCAGGTGGCACTGGTGGCGGCAAACGCGGCAAACGCGGCTCAGGCAGCTCGGGCAGCTCAGGCGGCACAGGCGGCACATCCTCACAGACAACCCACACCGAGACAGCACAGGAAAAAGCCAACCGCGAACGACAAGAACGGCTGCAACACGTGAACGAGCAACTCGGAGCCGAAGACCTCACACCGCTCGCACGCCTGATACTTGAAAACCTGAAACGCGTAATAGAAGCCGACATACAGGCACACCCAAACGCACTGCTACCAGCCGACCGCCAACACGCGCAACAACGCGCCGCAGCAGCCACCACCGCCGCCGATGCACAGCGGCAAGCCGAAAGACAGACACAGGCACTGGCCGACCGTGTGGCACAAAGCATCGCGGCACTATCAAAAGCCGGGCGCGAAGTGCCGATACAAGCCGCCAACGCTCCAACCGCCGAGCCAATAGGCACAGAAATGGCAAGCGCACTCGGACTGTCGGAGGCCGCCGCCAACACACTGGCCGAGGGAGTGGAACGCCTGAACAAAGATATGCAAGACGGCCTCGTTACCGAAACAGCATACGCCACAGCACTGCAAGAGCTCTACACACAGGCACAGCAAGACACCGCCCTTGAAACACTACGCAATAAACTCAACGAGATAAACCTGGCCGAGCAACGCGGACTTATCACACACCAGCAAGCCATCAGCCTCATTCGCCAAGCAAAAGCCGAGCGACAGGCCGCCGTGGAACAAGCCACACCAATGCAAACCGCGGCACTGCCCACCTCACAGATAGGGCAAGCAGTAGCCGCTATCGCCGAGCACCTGAAAGCCAAGCAAGAAGCCACACGGCGCATAGCCGAGCTTGAAGAACAAGGCGTAATCACACACGAAGAAGCCGAGCAACGCAAAGAGGAGATAACCAAAGCACACACCGCAAACATACTCGCCGCCACACAGCAAATGTATCAAATGGTGAGCAACCTGGCAAGCGGATACACCACCTACCTGAACGCCGCACGAGATGCCGAGGTGAACCGAGTGTCGGCGGCTTACGACCAGCAGATAAAAAATGCACGCAGCGGCTCAAAGCGCGCCAAAGCACTCGAAGAAGAAAAGCAAAAAGCCATCGCCGACATAAAGAACAAATACAACCGCCGAGCGCAGACAATAGAACTGGCACAAGCCATTGCGTCAATGTCGCTCTCGGCCATCAACGCATACGCCTGGGGTGCAAAACTCGGAGGCCCCATACTCGGAGCAGCCTGCGCAGCACTGGCCACCGCCGCCGGGATGCTACAGATAGCCGCCATAAAGAAACAACACGAGGCACAAAAGGAAGGATACGCCAGCGGTGGATACACACCCGCCGGGCGAAAGTATCAGGAAGCAGGCGTAGTACACCGTGGCGAGTTTGTCGCAGCACAGGAAAGCGTGCAGAATGCCGCCGTGCGACCCGTGCTTGATATCATAGACCAAGCACAGCGAAACGGCACAGCGGCACGCCTGACCTCCACCGACCTGGCTCAGGCCGTCGGCACGTGGGCAGCACCACCAGCCACCACCACCGTCAACGCCACCACCACCTCGGACACCACCGCCAACGCAGCACAAAACGCCGCAAACGAAGCTCTTTTGCAAAACCTGACAGAGACACTCGGCACACTCGCTGAGAAAATAGAACAAGGCACACTCGCCACCGTAGCAATAGACGGCCCCAACGGGCTACACAAACAATACACACGATATAAACGCCTCCGAAAAATCTGAGCCCCTGACGGTGCGCCTTAAGAAGCACAGCGCGCAAAACCCACAGTATGATACTCTACCTTGATATGCCGACATACCTTGCACGCTACCTACTGCACCTAACAGGAGGCATTGAACCCGTCATACTGCGCAAACACTCCGCTATACTGGCCATCATAAAAAACGAAGCACAAAAGCCACCGAAACACTATAAACCCGACCTGCCGCGAAAAGGAGCACTGGCAATAGAGGTGGGCGAGACAATACTCGGACGACCATACGTGCCGCCATACACACGCGCCGCAATAAAACACATCATAAAAAACACACTCGACACCGCAATGCTCATACGAGTGGCACACCGCAAAGAACCATCCGAGGCTAAAGCTTTAGAAGCCTTTGTGAGCGAAAACCACATAGGAGCAGCATACACAGACACCATACGCAAAAGATACTACAGACTGAAACTAAAAAACAAACAAAAAACACTATGATTATCCTACTCGACAACGGCCACGGAGTGAACACACGTGGCAAACAAAGCCCCGACGGGCGACTGAAAGAATATGCATACACGCGCGAAATAGCCCGACGCGTGGAAACAGGGCTAACAGAAAAAGGCTTCAACGTCCGACGCATCGTGCCTGAAGAAACCGATATAAGCCTAATGGAACGATGCCGACGCGTCAACGCCGAATGTGCGCGCCAAGGAGCGCAAAACGTAGTACTGGTGAGCATTCATAACAACGCAGCAGGAAACGGACAGTGGCTAACAGCACGAGGCTTCAGCCCGTGGATATACACACGAGCAAGCCACCGAGCACAGCTACTCGCCAAAGCTTTCCAAGAAAGAGCCGAAAGCCTCGGACTGAAAGGAAACCGTGCCGTGCCGACCTGCAAATACTGGACGGCAAATTTCTACATACTGAAAAACACCGCCTGCCCTGCAGTACTCACCGAAAACCTTTTCCAAGACAATCGCCAAGACGTGGACTTCCTACTCAGCGAGGAAGGCAAACAGACCATCGCCAAACTACACATCGACACACTGGCCGAATACTGCAAAAACTAAAAATCACTCGTAATACGTAGCAGCGCACCACGTTGCGGGAAACGCTCGCAGCCTATTAGCAACGTGTCGAAAGCGTCGGAAAAATCCGTGCGCGTCTCAAGCGGGTTCTCCAACGTTTCGTGTACCTTTTCAAGCCGCTTATCCTTCTTGCCGCCATACACACCAGCACCCTCAATACTTGAAACAAGGCTTTCGTTATTGCCCCGGTTTATCTCCACGTGCAAACGACCCTGGCCTGCAAGCATACTGTTTAACAAAAGGTGCTTTTCATTGTGGTGCATCGGACGGCCAATGGGCACCGCGCGAACCGACCAGCCGTGACGCTCAAACTCACGGCAAACAACAAAACGGAAATCCTCACGGTTCACAGCATAATTGCTACCTAAAGCCGTGCTGTCAAAATAAAACACAATATCCCGGTTGCGCCGATGAGCATAATAAGCACAAAAGTCATCTACCAGCTCAACAAGCCGACGATTATACTTCACAAAAAACGAATTAACCACACGTAGCAACGGAGCATCAGCATCGTCAACCACCTGGCCTACAACCATACAATTTATCAACGCATTAAAGTCGAAAGCTACAATAAGCGGCACATCGTCAAGCAAATCACCATCGCTCCGACAGTCGCGAGCCGAGCGGCGCATCGTGCCACAGTCCCAACCGTCGCGCAGAATAAACGTATCACTGCCCGCATCATTGTAGAAATTAGCATCAGAGAGCGAAGAGTAAAAACCATCCGCCTGACGCTCAGGCATCTCGCACAAAATAGAAGCACGATACTCCGCCGGCGGCAAATCGCGCTTCATCTGACGAAGCCAAGCCTCACCAAGCACCGCCACATTAGTACTACTCGGCCAACGGCCCCAGTAAGTCAAATCACGGCGCAAACCAAACAGCAAACCATCAACCTCTCTCACATCCTCACCCCGCCGATACATCAACTCGCGCTCCACAGCCAAACGACGAGCCAAAGCACACCGACGAGCATCGCACTCACCCTCGTAGCGCAAAAACCACGAGCCACGTTTCGACAAAGGCATATCACTCGTTATTAACAAACCGTGGTGCCAAGGCAAATGCCCAAAGTGTGACACCTGGCCTCGGTTTGCCGGAAGCGTCTCACTTTTCAAACGCTCATAATTGATAAACTTTGCTTCATCAACAGCCACAAAGTCAAACGACTTACTATTACTCGTACCAATACGCGCCTGACTGACCACCATACCCACCGAGCCGTTATAAAACGATATCATATTATCCCAATGCTCAGGACGTATCAAAGGCTCACCCCAGCCAAGCTTCTTATTAGGCTGACTACCTACATTCCAATGCACACCACGACGATAGCCCCAACGCTCCCAATGCTCAAACATCGACGGAAGCGTATTAGTCAAAGCACGTTTCGTATCAGGGCTGACAAAAGCCACCGTGCAACCCACCATCGACTGAAAATTACGCAAAGCCATCGCAGCCTGCAACAAACCCTTGCCCGTGCCACGACCAGCACAAACCACCGTGCGATTAGCACCAGTCTGCAAAGCCTCACGCTGCATCGCATTCAGATAAACACGACGAACACCACCGCCGCCGTCAATATCACCACCGCCGTCAATATCACCACCGCTAACAATATCAGCACCGCTATCAATATCAGCACCGCTATCAATATCAGCACCACCGCCCTGCATCCCATCAACACCGCCAACAGCATCAGAAACGGACATATCGCAAAAACTATCAGACATATCGCAAAAACTATCAGGTTTAATGATTCTCAACCGTCTGTTTGTCACTACTCACCCTAATGTAACCGAAAACCATATTCTTTTGCCTTGTTTCGCACAAAAATAAAACTGAAAAATTCAGCACTAAGTATATACCCTTTTTTTTACGCTCACTGAAAAGGCAAAAGCAAAAAAAAACAAAAGCACACACCGCCATACACCCACCCCACCAAAGAAAAACACTGCGCCGTTGATTTTGAAATCAAGCCGATTGATTTTGAAATCAAGCCGATTGATTTTGAAATCAAAGCACCGCCGTTTCACACCAAAGCACCCGCATTCACAATCAAATCACCCGCGTTCACAATCAAAGCACCCGCGTTCACAATCAAAGCACCCGCGTTCAC
>CALFJG010000030.1 GCA_937877625.1 uncultured Prevotellaceae bacterium | reverse complement strand
GAGTAAAGCTTGCCGTGAGAAGTCAGCCGAGGTCATAGTACCTGCCAATGATAGCAGCAGGGAAGGACTGAACCCGACCGAAGTGTACAACCTATAAAGACTATCGTATGAAGGAACGAATGCAGAAAATGCCGACGCAGAGCGGCAGCTGCCCACAGCGGAGTAGGCCGGAAGCCAAGGGAGCTGTGGGAGTGCAGACTTTCATGCGCGTGGTCGATGGCTGTCTCACTACGGAGCAACCTATGCGATACCCCCTGTTGGAACAGATTCTGTCGCCCGACAACCTCAACGCCGCCTACAAGCAAGTGATGCGCAACAAGGGAGCGGCGGGCATAGACAGGATGGACTGCGACCGATTGCTCAGCTATCTTTTGGAGCAAAAGGACGCACTGACGGAGAGTATTCGCCAGAGGACTTACCGTCCTAACCCCGTCCGCAGGGTAGAGATACCCAAGGATAATGGTAAGAAGCGTCTGCTGGGCATTCCCACCGTTGTGGACAGGATGATACAGCAGGCCATCGCCCAAGTACTGACCCCCATCTATGAACGCCAGTTCAGCGACGGCAGCTACGGCTTCCGCCCGAAGCGTGGAGCGAAGCAGGCTTTGGTACGTGTCACGGAGATAGTAGGGGAGGGCTACCGCTATGCGGTGGGCATCGACCTTGAACGCTTCTTCGACACGGTGAACCATGCCAAGCTGATAGAGATACTGCAACGGACGATAAAGGACGACGCGGTCATCTCTCTCATCCACCGCTACCTCAACGCGGGCGTGATGATAGGCACTAAGGTAGAGCCGACCCGCGAGGGCACGCCGCAGGGCGGCCCTCTGAGTCCGCTTCTTGCCAACGTGCTTCTGAACGAGCTCGACAAGGAACTGGAACGTCGCGGCCATCCCTTTGTGCGCTATGCCGACGACGGCCTAATCTTTTGCAAGAGCCGCCGCGCAGCAGAGCGCGTAAGGGACAGCATCACCGAGTTCATAGAGGGCAAATTGAAGCTAAAGGTCAACCGCGAGAAGACCGAGTGCGCCTATATAGGCAGATTGAAGTACCTTGGCTACGGCTTCTACGTGCGTGACGGCAAGTGCCGTCTGCGCCTGCATGAGAAGAGCGAGGCCAAGCTGCGCCGCAAGCTAAAGCAGATTACTTCACGGAGTAACGGCATGGGCTATGAGCAGCGCAAGACCGCCCTGCGCAACTTCCTGCGAGGGTGGACGGAATACTACAACCTCGCCGACATGGCCAGCAAGGTCGCAATCATTGACCAATGGCTTCGCCGCCGTCTGCGCATGTGCATCTGGAAGTCGTGGAAGAAGCCACGGACAAGGGTGAAGAACCTCATCCGATGCGGCATTGACAAGTGGCACGCGCACCAATGGGGCAATACGAGCAAGGGTTACTGGCGCATAGCAGGCAGCTGGATACTCGACCGAGCCATCGGTGACGAGGCACTCCACAAGGCAGGCTATAGCTGGATAGGTTGTTATTACAGCGCATCCGCGCTGCCGAAAGGTTGAGGAACCGCCGTATGCGGAACCGCTTGTACGGTGGTGTGAGAGGACAAGTGAACACGAAAAGAGGCGAACACCTCTGATTAGTGTTCACCTCCT
The DNA here is from genome assembly GCA_937877625.1 of uncultured Prevotellaceae bacterium. GTDB lineage: Bacteria > Bacteroidota > Bacteroidia > Bacteroidales > Bacteroidaceae > Alloprevotella. The sequence goes on along the minus strand of CALFJG010000030.1, from coordinate 47,723 downwards.
ACTCGATTTGTGGAGGAGGGTAACTACTAAGCGTTTACCAAGAGGCTAAGGTTCAGAAGCGTACTTTATAGGTTTGCGCGCCATCGCGCACGATATATACATCGTGTAGGCGGGAGAGGGAGGTGGCCACTACGCGGCGGCCATTGATAGAATAGACATCCACGGCTTGCCTACTGACGCTGTTTACAAACTTTCCGTTGTGTATGGCGAGTTCCGAGGGACTTATCTCGGGTATGGCGACGGACGTTTCTGTTTCGCCTGATACGCCCGCATCGGCGAATACGGCAGCGTAGCGACAGCCTACATCGCTGGTGTTTGTGCCGTTGCCCCAGTTGAGAATACGCCAATTGTTGGAGGTCTCGCCTTGGTTGAGTTGTGAGTTGCCGCTCACTACGGTGAAGAGACAATTCATTAGTCCGCTTGTGTTGAGTGTCCAACCCGTGGTGGGCTGTGTGTCGCTGGTTATCATTTGTGTAGAGGGCGAGGTGACAGCCACCGGTGTGATATACGTGTTGTCTGCTCGGTTGATGATGTCGTACGCTCCATCGGCGCGTAGCACAAATTTCCACTGTGAGGCTTCTCCGCTGGGTGCTGTCTCGCCTGTCATTCCCTGTCCTGCGCCGTGTGAGGTGGCGTAGCGTGGCCGGTCGGGTGTGTAGAGGTAGTACCAGAAACAGGTGTCGGCACTGGTGAGCGGTTGTCGCAGTTCGGCGAGTTGGGTGGAGAGACGGCGTGCCATAGCGGTTTGCGTGGAGTAAACATTGTTGCTTTCGTACTTCGACGTACGTATGTTATAGAGCTGGGGTGTACTCTTATAGCCCGTTTCTATCCCGGTGCCCCATTGTGTGGCGTTGCCGTTGCTGGGTTCTATGTATTTCCAGTATTTCACACGGTAGGAGAGTGCTCTGCTCTGCGCCATTTCCACCACAAAGTCGCGGTTTCGTGTGTCTTCGCCGAGCCACGTGGTGATGTTGTTGCGACTGTCGTAGGCAGCACCGAGGGGTAGGTCAACGCCGACGAGTGCGGCGAGCGAGGCGATGTCGTCGATGTGTGAGATAAGTGCGTCGGACACCATCGGCTCTTTGATTTTTGCTGGCCAGTTGACGATGAAAGGTACGGCGGTGCCGGCTTCAAACATACTATATTTCCCTCCGCGCCAAGGGCCTCCGGGCTTATGTGTTCCCGCGAGTTCGGCGGCTTGGTCTTGGTAGCCATCGTCGAGTACGGGGCCGTTGTCGCTGGTGATGATAAGCAGCGTGTTATCGGCGATGCCCAGTTCTTGGAGCGCATCGGCTATAGCTCCGACGGTATAGTCGAGTTGTAGGATAACATCGCCGCGCAGTCCCATAATGCTCTGCCCCCGGAAGCGGTCGGCGGGATAGCGCGGCACGTGTGGGTCGTTGGTGCAGAGATACATAAAGAAAGGTCGGTCTTTGTTTTCGCGCATAAAGGCTACGCTCTTGGCAACGATGCTGTCGGCGAGGTCTTCGTCGCGCCACACGGCTCGTCCGCCGCCTTTCATATATCCTATACGTCCTATTCCGTTGACGATGGACTGGTCGTGTCCGTGGCTGGAGAGCATTTTGGTGAGCAGTTCGGGATTGTCGGCACCGGTGGGTTCGCCTTCAAAGTTGCTTATATAGGACACATAGATAGGATTGTCGGGGTCGTGGTTGGCCACACGTCCCTGCTCTATGAACACACAGGGCACGCGGTCGGCAGTGGCTGCCATAAGGAAGTGATAGTCAAACCCTATGTCGCGCGGTGTCCAGTCGAGTTCGGCGTTCCAGTCTTGCTCGCCTCCCACGCTGCCGAGTCCGAGGTGCCACTTGCCGATGGCTGCTGTGCGATATCCGGCGCTATGGAACATATCGGCCAGTGTGTATTGGTCGGGTTTGATTATCATCCCTTCGTTGCCGGGAGCTATGTCTGTGCCGGGCCGTCGGAAGGCGTATTCGCCGGTGAGCAAGGAGTAGCGCGAGGGCGTGCTGGTGGAGGCGCAGGCGTGGCAGTCGGTGAAGCGTATGCCGTGTGCGGCTATGCTGTCGATGCGCGGTGTGGCGATGCGTGTAGCCCCGTAGCAGGAGAGGTCGCCGTAGCCGAGGTCGTCGGCAATGAGAAAGATAACATTTGGCCGTTGCGTGGTCTGAGCCAAGGCACTGGCTGCTACGCCGAGGCACGGCAGGAGTGAGAGTGTGAGCGGTTTCATCGTCATAGCGAAAAGAGTATCAAGAGCGATAATTTTGTAGATGATGGATGGAGTTCTGTGTTCCGTGGGCAAAAATAGGGTTTATCTTTTGCGCAGGCAAATGATTGTGTGCAAACTTCGCTGGTAAGGTGCTTGCACGAATGAGCCTGAATGTTTATTTTCGCACCGTTGTTTTCCCAATGTTTCTTATCTATGGCTGTGATTAGGATCAGCGATTTGTGCGATGATGCTCTCTCGCCGTATGTCCGGCTTACAGAGGCTCAGCTGCGTCGTCGCGACAATCCCGCAGAGGCGTTGTTTGTGGCCGAGAGTCCTAAGGTGATACTTATGGCACTCGCGGCGGGTTTGGAGCCTGTGTCGTTGCTTTGTGAGGAGCGCCACATAGTGGGTGATGCTGCGGAAATCGTGGCGCGTTGCCCCGGTGTGCCGGTTTATACTGCCGAGCGTGCTGTGCTGGCATCGCTCACGGGCTATACGCTCACGCGTGGTGTGCTTTGTGCGATGCGTAGGCCGCGGGCTTTGTCGGCGGCTGAGGTGTGTCGTGATGCGCGGCGTGTTTGTGTCATCCACAGTGTGACGGACACGACGAATATCGGTGCTATCTTTCGTTCGGCAGCGGCACTGGGTGTAGATGCTGTGTTGCTCTCGCCTCAGACGTGCGACCCGCTCAACCGCCGTGCTGTCAGGGTGTCGATGGGCAGTGTGTTCTTGGTTCCGTGGGCATGGTTGGGGACGTCGGGTGTGTGTGCCGAGTTGCGTGCTTTGGGCTTTCGCTCGGCAGCGATGGCACTAACGGAGCGCGCTGTGTCGCTCGATGATGCGATGTTGCGTAAGGAGTCGCGCTTGGCCATTATTCTCGGCACGGAGGGCGATGGCCTGCCGCCCGATGTGATACGCGGGGCGGACTATGTGGTACGTATTCCTATGGCTCACGGTGTGGACTCGCTCAATGTGGCGGCTGCCTCGGCTGTGGCGTTTTGGCAGTTGTGCCGTGGGTGCTAAACGTGGACACCGCGGTTTATTCTTGGCAGATGTGTCGGAAGTCGCAGTAATTGCAGTGTTCTTTGCAGAAGACGGTGCTTTGGAACGGCTGTTCGGTGTTGAGGATTTCGCCGACGAGGTTGTGGAGTGCTTGCTGAAATTCGGGGAGTAGCGGGCGCACGTTGCCATCGGAGTTTTGGCCTAAGGAGATGAAACTATCGTAGTCGGGCTTGATGGCTTCGTTGGTATAGTGTAGGGCGAGGTGTATCGGCAGCGTTGTCTCCTCGGCTACGGCCAGTGCGTAGAGAAAGGTTTGGAAGATGTATTCGGGGCGTTGTTTCTGACGTTCAAAAAGATCGGGGACAGACTTAAATTTCTCTCGGCTTTTCGGAGAGCCTGTTTTATAGTCAAGCACGCGCAGGAGTTCCTGCCCCTCGGCGTTTCTTACTCTGTCAAGGCGGTCTATCGTCCCGCCTATCCTTACGCGGTGTATGCCGCTGGGTAGGCTTACTTCTATAGTGGTGTAGATGTTCCGCTCAAGTGCTACGATGTTTATCTCGCTTAGGCGTGCGTCGGTTTTCAGCAGGTTTTTCAGCAGTCGTTTCAGCACTTCGCGCTCTACGGGATAGTTGTTGAGCGTTCCGGGCAGGTTGCTTTCTGCTTCTTGTGTTTTCAGGAAGGCTTCTTGCAGGTATTCGTTAAGTCGCTCATCTGATTGTTTGCTGAGGAAGCTGTTGATGGTGGCGGGATAGATGGTGCGTGTGCATTGTTGAGAGAGTTCGGAATAGATGAGTTGTGCTGCGTTGTGGAAGATAGTGCCGAAGTGGTTTTTTGCTATGCTCTCCGTGGGTTCTTGGAAGGCTTTGAGTCGGTGTAGGCGTTGGAAGTAGAACTTCACGGGACACGTCAAATACATATTGAGTGCCGAGGGCGACAGTTCTGTGAGCCTCGGTGCTATGTCGTCAGGCTTAGGTATTTCGAGGGGTGTGTGTGCAGTGGGTTTGCTCTCTGCTTGTAGTGTTATGCGTTGTACGTTGAGGCTTGGCACTTCGAGCATCAGGGCTGTCATATAGCGCGACATCTCGCCTATGTTTGTTGCTGTGTCGGCGGTGCTCCAAAGCAGTGTGACGTGTTTGGCTCGGGCTATGAGGCGTTGGAAGTAGTGGGCGTAGAGGGTGTCGTTTTCTCGGTGTGTGGGCAGATGATAGGCTTCGCGCAAGAAGTAAGGTATGAACGACTCGCTTGTGGCGGTTCGTGGCAGGTGGTGGTCGTCGGCGGAAAGTATAAGGACGTTGTCGAAGTTGAGGCAGCGTGTTTCGAGCAGTCCCATTATCTGCAGTCCTTCCACGGGTTCTCCGCTTAGCGGTATGCTTTCGCGTCGCATCACTTGTTTGAGTATGCGTTGTAGTGTGAGAGCTCCGATGGTGAGGTGTCCTTTCTCTACGAGCCTACCGAGGCGTGCGAGTATGGTGTAGGCGAGAAAGCGTGCCTCTCTCTCAAGCACATCGGAGGGTGTGGGCGGTGTTGTCGGCTCTTCTTTTTCTTCTTGCGGCGTTGTGGCAACAAGTGTGGTTAGTTCGTTGAGTATTTCTTTGGCCGTTGCGCCTTTTTTTTCGAGTTGCTCGCTGTGTCGTGCGAGTGTGGCGTAGGTTTGTGTGGCCACGAGTGGATATCCTTTAGTGATGTTTATGCTCTCGGCTTCTGCTGGCAGAGCGTGTAGCACGGGCTGTAGTAGGTTTTCGTCGCATAGTACGATGGCGGTGCGTCGGGCATCGGGTGTGAGGTGTTGTTTGAGCCACGGGGCTACGTAGCGTGCTTGTGCGCCGTCGGTAGTGGCGGAGATGTATTCAATGGTTTTGGGTTGTAGCAGGTTGTGGAAACACTCTTCGGGCAGTGCGTTGGGAAAGTCTTGTAGGTTTCGGCGCATGGTTTGTGCCTCGGGGCTGTCGATGGTGAGTAGGTGGGCATCGTAGTCCCAGTAGAAGAGTACCTCTGTTTCGCGTTGTAGGAGTTTGAACAGTTGTTGTTCCACTGCGTTAAGCACGTTGAAGCCAACGATGGCCACTCGTTCCACGTTGTGTGGCAGGGCTACGCGCTCTGCTTTGAGGTTTTCCACGGCTTGGCGTTGTTGCATCCCTTCGTAGGCGAGGCCTTCGGCGTTTAGTTCTTTTCTTAGGGCGTTGTAGATTTGAGGCATGGCTCGCCACAGATGTAGGAAGCGCCGGCGGATGTAGGAGTTGTGGTCGGGGTCGAAGTCTTTGAAGAATTGTCGCAGAACGTGTTTTTGTTCTTCAGTGAGGAAGTCTTTGGCTTCTATCTCCCTGAGGTCTGCGATGTTGACAAACAGCGTTTGTGCATCGACAAGTGCTTTGTCCACGTCGTTAAAATCGGCGAGCAGTCGCTCTGCCCAACCGTAGAAGGTGTCGAGGGTGTCTGGTTCGTGGTGTGCGGCTCGTGTTATTTCGGCGTAGTGTCGGTAGATGCGGCATGCGGTGTCGATGGGGTCGGCCAGGGTGAGCGGGCAGAAGAGTTCAAAGAGTCCGTTGATAGTGGTGTACTGTGGTGCCCAGCGTGTCTCGTTGTCTTTTGTGAGGTATTCGTCGAGGAACAGGCTGGCTCGCTTGCCGGGAAACACCACGAGTGTATGGCTCAAATCGTTGTGTGTGCGTTTGAGTAGGTCGTGGGCTACGTGTTGTAAAAAGGGCATCATAGCAAAACGGGGTGGGTGTCGGGGTGGAGGGTAGAGGGATGATGTTTTTTCCGGGCGGCTTGAAATTTTTTTTCAAGGCACTCGAAATTTTTTTCAAGTGCTTTGAAATTTTTTTCAAGTGCTTTGAAATTTTTTTCCGGACGGCTTGAAAAATTTTTCCGGGCGGCTTGAAAATTTTTTTCAAGGCACTCGAAATTTTTTTCAAGTGCTTAGAAATTTTTTTCGAGTGCTTAGAAATTTTTTTCGAGTGCTTTGAAATTTTTTCTGGACGGCTTGAAAAATTTTTATTGTATTGCAGGTTTGGTTAAGACCAGTGATAGTCTTCCTCAAAACGGTCGTAAATCACTGGTGCTTTGATTTTGAGGGACTTGAAAATGGCTGCTATTTCGTCTTGTTCTTTGGGTGTTATCTTGCGTTTGCCGCTACGCATTTCTGTGTAGTATCTGGTTTGTCCGAAAGAGCTGATAAGTTGGTTGCGCAGTGCTTTGATGTATTGGCCGGGTACGTTGTTGAATACATTGGCCAACCCTATGGCGTAGCGCACCTTTTCGGTGGAGCGGAAGTGTGGGCAGTCCTGCGTGCCGACGCTCTCGACTCGTGGGTTGAGGCAATTGAACGTTTGTTTTGAGGCATCTACGTTTTGCGCGGCGAGATAGCGCAAGCAGTCTTTGTGCAGCGGACATTTGTCCAAGAGGCAGCAGACGAAGCTATAGGGAATATTCATTTCTGTTAAGGTATTAAAGGTTATTAACTTTGTGTTCTATGATTTCGTTTTGGAATACGTACCATACGTAGGCTTTAACGTTTTGGTGTCCCATTTGTCGGAGCATTTGTGCGTAGGCTTCCAGTTGCTCGATGTGTGTGGCTTTTTTGTTTCCGAACTTATAGTCTATAACGATGGTATGCCCTTGTTGCATCATTACGCGGTCGGGTCGGCGGCGTTGTAGCGTGCCGTCTGCGGCGCGATGTAGTATTGTGGCTTCGCGTAGTAGTGTCCACGTGTCGTTGAACCACTGTGCGGCTTGTCCTGTGGTGATGCGTTTTGTGATGAACGTGCGTGTTTGGGCTTCTTGTTCTTTGGGGAGTAGCCCTTCTTCAACGGCTCTTCTCACGGCGGTAGGTACGTCGTCGGCGTTGGCGATGTGTTGGAAGATGTAGTGGTAGAGTTTGCCTTGGTTGATATATTCGTTTTGTCTCTGCTGTTCGTTGTTCTGTTCGTGGAACTCGGTGGCTTGTGTGCTCTGTCGGAACTCGGCGCGCCACGTGGCAGTGGGCAGTGCGATGTGTTGCAGCTCGGGAATGGTGCGCAGGGGATTGTTGGGGGAGGCTCTGCCGGCTTTGTCGGTGTTGGTGGTGCCGACGGGTGTGCCGATGCTCATCACGAACGGCGTGGGCTCGTCGGACGGCACAACATAACTGGCCACCAGTTGTCCCACGATGGAATTGTTGTCTTTGTTTTTTTCTTTCTTCAAATCCACCCAGAGCAGCAGGTTGTGGACGGCGCGTGTAAAGGCCACGTAGAGTAGGTTGAGGTTTTCCACGCGCTGTCGAAACATCTCGCACTGATAGGCTTCGTTATACACGGAGTTGTTCATCGTCTTCGAACATTCTATCGGCAGCAGGGGCATCTGCGAGTAGGGCTTCTGGTTGGGCTTACACCATAGTATGTTTTGTTTCCACAAGGAAGAATGCTCGCATACTTTCCACTTGAGGAATGGCATCAGTACGGTGTGGTAGGCAAGTCCTTTTGAGGAGTGTATGGTTACGAGTGCTATGCCTTCGGTGTTTGCTGCGGCGATGGTTTCACTGCATAGTTTTTCGTCCCAGTGTTTCAGGAATTGCTTTATGTCGCTTCGCTCGCTCTGTAGGAATGCTTTGACGCTGTCGAGAAAGGTGAAAAGATATTCTTGCTGTCCTTCTATCTGTCCGAGTTTGAGCAGGGCGATGATTTGTTCGCATTTCTCGTAGAGCGGCATTCGGCGCAGGTGGCTCCATTCTTTTCTCAGCGCGGGCGGCAACAACTCGTCGCGGCGGCTGAGGAGCTCTTCCCAGGCGATGTCCTGTGCGAGGATGTCGTGGTAGTAGGTGCGTAGCAGATAGGTCAGTGCCGCCGTGTCGGCGGAGTGGCGCATATAGCGCAGTGTGGCAATGACGGTCTGCACGGCGGGTGAGGCCGACAGTCGGAAAGCATCGGCGGAGATGAAGGGGAGTTCGGGGTGGGCTATCACCATGTGGTTCATCAATAGTTGAGCCTCTGTTTTGGTGCGTACCAAGATAGCCATATCTCGAAAGGGCAGTCCGTGGTCGTGGTGGAGTGTGGTGATTTGGCGTGCTACGTCTTCAAGGATGGAGAGGCTGGCTTGCTCTTCTTCTCCTGCGTCTTCGGTGTTGTAGAAAGGCTGTGCGGTGGGTTCGGGTGCTGTGATGTCTTTGAGCTTTCCATCGTCGTCGCTGACGCTCACTCGCACGAAGCCCTCTCCTTTTCCGGGGGCTACTTGTTGTACCACGTCGGAGTAGATACGTCGGAGCTCGGCTTGCTGCTCTTGGGTGTTTTGCTCGGAGAAGAGTGGGTGGGAAAGGGCGTGTTGGAAGAACGCGTTGTTGAACTCCACGATACGCCGGTCGCTGCGGAAGTTGGTTTGCAGCGTGGTGATGGCCAGTTGTTCGGCGTTGAAGAAACGCTCTATGCCGGAGAGTGTCTCCCAGTCGCCGTTTCGCCAGCGGTAGATGCTCTGCTTTACGTCGCCCACGAGCATAGAACTATGATGTGCGGCGAGCGACTCGTTGATGAGGTGGTGGAACGTGTGCCACTGGAGGGTGGAGGTGTCTTGGAACTCGTCTATCATCACGTGATGAAACTGCACCCCGGCGCGCTCATACACGAACGAGGTGTCGCTCTGGCCCACCAGCCGGTCGAAGAGCAGCGGTGTGCGGCCAAGGAGGAAGCGTCCTGTTTCGTTACATAGTTCCGTCACCAGTTTGTCGATCTCTCCCAGTAGGCGCAGCTCACCGAGATTTTTCAGGCTGAGTTTGCAGGAGTTGATAAGATGTATGCTGGCCTTTAGTTTCTCGTCGAGTGCTGCGAGGCGTGGCTGCAAGGTTTTTGCCTCGTCAATAAGTGTGGCGTTGCTCTGGTTGGCTTTGCTGAGCCAGTTTTCAATGTCCGCAAGGTAGTTTTCCACGGTCTTAGACTTTATCTCCTCCAGATGCTTGCCGTGAAGAATACTATTGATATAGCCCGCTATGTTTCTTCCGTTCTTAAATCGTTTCCCGTCTCCTATTAGCGGTTGCAACGCTTCGGCCTCGGCCCTTAGGTCTTGCAAGGCTTGTTCTTGCGTCTGATGCAGCATACTCTGGTAGTTGCGCATAGACGTGTTGTTGAGTTTGTTGGCAAGCAGGGTGCTGTCCTTAGCAAAATTTTCCTTGTTGATTTGTTCGGCGAGTTTTCTCACTTTCAATACGACATCCCATTTCTGTTCGTCGTCAAGGCGTTGCAGGGCGAAGCGCGTCATCCATTCCATCAGCTGTTTGTGGTTAGGCAGCTCCTCCATCAATCGGTCAATGGCGTTGTTGATGGTTTCTTTGTCTTCAATATCCACTTGATAGCTTGCCGCGAGTCCGAGTTCGTGTGCTAGGGCTCGCAACAGTCGTTGCAAGAAGCTGTCGATGGTCTGTACGTGGAAGTCGTCGTAGGTGTGGAGTATCGTATGGAGTGCATTTGCGGCGCGTTGTCGGAGCACTGCTGCCGTCTGCCGTGTTTCGCGCATCACCTTGGCAAGAAAATCGTCGGGCTCATCGGTGGGTGCGGCGTGAGCGATGTCATAGAGATGTTCTAAGATGCGTTGTTTCATCTCGCCCGTGGCTTTGTTCGTAAAGGTTACGGCAAGGATGGTGCGCGGCAGTGCTTTTTCGTGGCTGAGGAGTAGGGAGATGTATTGTGCTGTGAGTTCAAATGTCTTGCCCGAGCCCGCTGAGGCGCGAAACACATTGAGTTTGCCTTGTAGCATAGAAGAAAAAGGATTTATTAGCGGCAAAGTTAAGATATTATTATTCATTAGCGCTAAAAGTTTGTTTTCAACAGACTTTTGCTCGCCAAGCCAATGCTGAAACACGTTTCGCATTGCTCTTGTTCGCGTCCACGACGTGAGCAAAAGGTGTGTGCCGCTATGCGAGGGAGGGCGTTGGCTGTGGTTTCGTCGTGCAAGGCTAACGATTAGATACCATAGATGTTGCGCACCACAAACCAGAGGCAGTAAGCAACGACGTAGGCAAAGATAACAGCCTTGTGTTCAATTATTGCCGAGAGACGTCGGCGCAAAGTGCCTTGCGGCAATAGCTCGCGCAGGGGGAAGAGGGCGAGGTAGGGCAGTGTGGGAATAAGGAAATAGTTGTAGGCAAATGCCTCGCGTATATGGCCTTGCAGCACGGCGTGGGCAAAGCGTTGTATGCCGCAGCCGGGGCATTGCCATCCTGTGAGCAGTTTTATGGGGCATTTAGGCATCCACCAACTCTGCGCGGGCGACACAAATGCGTAGAGGAATGTCAGCAATACGCCCACTAAGAGCCATAACGTGAGTTTGCGCTTGCGTGTCAAAGTAGAAAAGCGTTTTGTGCGGGTTAGAACTTTTGCGTTAAGCCAGAAGAGCAATGCGAAGCTTGCTTCAGCATTGCCTTGGCGAGCAAAAGCCTGTCGAAAGACGAACTTTTGCGTTAAGCCAGAAGAGCAAAGCGAAGCTTGCTTCAGCATTGCCTTGGCGAGCAAAAGCCTGTCGAAAGACGAACTTTTGCGTTAAGCCAGAAGAGCAATGCGAAGCTTGCTTCTGCGTTGCCTTGGCGAGCAAAAGCCTGTCGAAAGACGAACTATTTCGTTTTTCTCCTTCTTATGAACCGTGTCAATTCGCCTACGAGAAGCACGCTACTTGTTGTGGCGAGGGCGGTGAGCCAGTCGTCCCAGTCGAGATGTTGTGTGCCCACGAGTTCGCCGCCGTATTCTACGAGCAAGAACTGTCCTAACAGTATGACAGCGACAACAAGCAGAAGCCATCGGCAACGCCGCAGGCCGGAGAAAGCACTTCGTACGGTGCCGAAGACACGTACGTTGAACAAGTTCCAGAATTGGAGCAGTACGAAATAGGTGAAGAAGAGGCTTTCTTCGTATGTGGAGAGCGGGTCGTAGGCATTTGTCTCGGCCGGCCACGAGAGGGAGAAGAGCCCATTGTCCACAGATACCTGATAATAGTGGAACAGTGCGAGCAATGTGAGCAAGAGTACTGTGAAGAGTATGCCTGTTGTAGCGATGCGCCCCCACATCGGTCGGCTTACGATAGGCTCGTTGGGTCGGCGTGGTGCCTGGTGCATCACTTCGCGCTCGGGCGGCAGTGAGGATAGTGCGAGCGCGGCAAAGGTGTCCATAATCAGATTTACCCAGAGCATCTGTGTGACAGTGAGCGGGGCTTGTGTGCCCCAAAAGGCACCTATGGTGACTACGAGGCAGGCCGCCACATTGATGGTGAGTTGGAAGAGCAGGAAGCGACGAATGTTGCGGTAGAGGCTACGCCCCCACATCACCGCGCGTGCGATGCTGGCAAAGGAGTTGTCGAGGATGGTTATCTCACTGGCTTCTTTTGCCACGCTGGTGCCGTCGCCCATTGATAGTCCCACGTGTGCGGCTTTTAGTGCGGGGGCATCGTTGGTGCCGTCGCCGGTGACGGACACTACCTCTCCGCGGCTTATCAAAGCCTCAACGAGCCGCCGTTTATCTTGTGGACGTGCGCGGCTGACGATACGAATCTCCGGTACGGCCTGGGCGAGGGTTTCGTCGGTCATTGCTGCCACCTCTTCGCCCGTGAGTACGGCGTTCTTGCTGTCGGCAGGGATGGCGAGGCCTATCTGTTTGGCTACCTCGGCTGCGGTGCGTGCGGTGTCGCCCGTTATGATCTTCAGCGTGATGCCTGCCGCCTGACAGTCGGCCACAGCCTGCGGCACTTCGCGGCGCACGGGGTCGCTGATGGCGCAGAGTGCAAGGAGTGTGAGGTCGTTGACGGCCTCTTCGGTGAGATCGTTGCCGGGCGTATCGTTGAAATCGCGGTATGCGAGAGCCAGGGTGCGCATACCGCGGTCTTGCCATTGCGTAAGGCGTTGTTGGAGCTCAGCTCGTGTGGCTTCGTCAAGCCCTGCTGTACGTTGTAGGAGTATTTCGGGTGCTCCTTTTACGTAGAGCAGCGGACGGGGTTGCTCACTCACGTGGCTGCGTACGAGCGTGGCCATATACTTATGCTCCGTGCTGAAAGCTATTTGTGCTATGACGGGTGCGCCACTCCGCATAGCGTGATAGTCGCAGCCGTGGGTGTGGAGATAGAGTAGCAGCGCGCCCTCGGTAGGGTTGCCGAGCACACGTGGCGTGTCGTCTTCAAAAGAGAGATGGGCCGTGGCGTTCACTGCCATATTCTCTAATGTCAGTTCGCGCGCCTCAGCGACTTTGAGCAGGGAGAGTTCGCTCACCGTCATTTTGTTCTCGGTAAGCGTGCCTGTCTTGTCGGTGCAAATCACGGTGCAAGCACCCATCGTTTCGCAAGCGTGCATCTTGCGTACGAGGTTGCCTGTTTTTAGCATACGGCGCATAGACAGCGCGAGCGACAGGGTGACGCTCATCGGCAACCCCTCGGGCACTGCTACCACAACAAGTGTTAGGGCGAGCATAATGCTGTGGGCGGCATAGCTGAGCAGCCCAATGGTGTCGTAGGTGACGCCCTGATAGATGGCCATTATCAGGGCAACGGCGCGGCCTATAAGAATAAGGATGGCTATGGCGTAACTGCCTTTGGCTATCAGCCCACCGAGGTGGTCAAGCTGGCGGGTAAGGGGTGTCTTTGTCTTTGTTTCGGCCTGCGAGGAGGCGAGCAGGTGTCCGCTCTCTGTTTTGTCGCCCACGGCTTCTACCCTATACACGCCGTGTCCGCCCATCACTATGGTGTCGCGCAGCACACGGTTGGTGGCATACGTTGCCTCGTCGTCGGCCTCTGAGGGATTGGCCGATTTGCAAGTGATTTGTTCGCCGGTGAGCGCGGCCTCGCTTATTTGCAGCGATACACTGTCGAGCAAGCGTCCGTCGGCGGGTATCTTGTCGCCCTCGTGGAGCAACACGACATCTCCTACCACAATGTCGCGGCACGGAATGGTGGTGATACGTCCGTCGCGCACAACTTGTATGGGGCGGTCGTCGTCCGTCTCAGAGAGGACATCAAACTCGCGCGCGGCTTTTACCTCAAAGATAAAACCGATAAACGTGGCTAAGAATACAGCCACGAGGATGCCTATGGGTTCTAAGAACACTGCCCAGCCGCCCCGCGTAGCACTTGAATACTCTACACCGGCTATTATAAAACTGGCGGCGAGGGCGAGTAGCAAGATACGAATGATAGGGTCGGAAAACTTTTCCACGTAGAGCCGCCAGAGCGGTGTGCGCTCGGGAGGGGTGAGTACGTTGCTCCCGTATCGGCGACGGCTCTCTTCTACTTGCTTGCGCGAAAGACCTTTATATGTTTTTGGCGAACTTAAATCCATTTGTGTAGCAGTTGTTACACCAACAATTCTCCACGTATATAAGCGGGTGTGTGCTGTTTAGAAGTCGCTCTCGCCTGTGTAGCTGTTAGTCTCTCCGTCGCTATCGCCGTTTTCGTCGCGTCGTGGCTGAGGCTTGCGTTTCATATTGCCGAAGTTCCAAGTGAGCGTCACCTGTAGGCTGCGTCCGCCTCGCCACCCTTTCTGGTGGCGGAAGAAGTCGTCGCCCTGCGTCACTACACGGAACTTGCGACTGTTGAACACGTCGCGCAGCGAGAGGGAGAGGGAGAGCTGGCGGTTGAGGAATGTCTTGCGCAGCCCGAGGTCGATGTTGTAGTTGGAGCGTCGGTAGCCTTGTGCTACTACCTGCCGCGAACGTAGGTTGCCCGTGGCTTGCAGGGAGATGTCGGCGGGGAGTTGGAACATACCCATCAGGCGCAAGCTCCACGCCATGCTGTGGTCGCTCTCGCCTGTGACGCTTTGCCCGTCAATGATGTAGTTGAAGCCGTCAATGTGTTGATAATAGATGTTCGCTGTTGTGGTGAGGTCGAAGAAAGAGAAGATCTTGTTCTTGGCCACTACTTCAATACCCGTGTCGGTGCGCTTAGTGACATTGCAGGAGGTCATATACATCAGCCCATCGTCTTGGCTGCGATAACGTATGCGTTGAATTACTTCGGTGGTGGGGCGGTAGTATGCGCCAAGTGATAGGGTGTGTCTGTCCCACGTCTTGATGTAGTTTAGTGTGAAGTTGTTGGAGAACTCCGGTGTGAGTTGCGGGTTACCGTATTCTATTACTGTGGCGTCGCGCGTGTTTTTGAAACTATTGAGTTGGCCGCCCCACGGTCGGCGCAAGCGGCGCGTGTAGTTGAGTTGTAACTGTTGCGAGGAGGTGAGCTGATAGGACACGAAGAGGCTGGGGAAGAGTTCAAAATAGTCTTTCTTAAACGGCTTACCGCGCAGAGAAGCATCGTGTTCCATAGCGAAGTTGTAGCTCTCGGTATTCACTTTCCAGTATTCGCCGCGTAGCCCGCCTTGCACGCTAAAAGCTCCGCTTGTCCAAGAGAGAGTGGCATAGGCCGCGTGTGTGTCTTGGTCGTAGATGAAGCGGTTGAAATAGTTTTCTACTTCTGTCTGCCCTGAGCCGTTCCAGTTGTCGGCACTAAAGGCGTGCTGCGGTGTGTTTTCGTGGCTCAGGCGTCCGTTGTAGCCCACTTGTAGTTTCCAAGCCTCGTTGATTTGGTTCTCATAGTCCACGCTAAACTCCCACGAACGGTTGCGAATACGATTTGGGCGAAACTCATAGCTATAGGCCGTTGGCGTGAGGTCGTCGGCATACCACGTACTGTCTTGATACACGTTATCGTCGTCCATCATCCAACGGTTGTATTCTGCCGTGGCTTCCAGGAAGTGGCCTTCGCGGAAAGTGTGTTTATACACCAACTCTGCGTGGTACATACGCATATCGCCATCAGAGTTGTCGCGGCGGAACATATTGTGGTCAAGCCCCGTGGCGGTGTTGCCATATTGATAGTCTGTAAATGATGTGCCGTTGTGTCCGCCAATCATAGCGTGTCCGCCCAGAGTGAAGTCGTCGTGTGTGGTGGCGTGGAACGTAGCACCGGCGCGAGCAAAGAGGTTGTTTCCCTGCATGTGACGTCGGCCCTGGCTATATTGGTAGTCGCCGAGAGAGGGAAACATCTGTTCGCTCCACGAGCCGCCTCGGTGGTTCCGGCGATGGCGCAGGCCGAGGTTGGCATATACCTCCCACTTGCCGCCGCTATAGTTGATGGAGGCGTTGGTGTTGACACCACCGTCTGTGTTGCCACCCACGGAAACGCTGCCATAATAGCCCGCCTGATGTCCTTGCTTAAGCACAATGTTGATAATTCCCGCAGAGCCTTCTGCACTGTACTTGGCGGGTGGGTTGTCGATGATTTCTATGCGGTCAATACTCTCTGCGGGTAGCTGCTCAAGGATTTCGCCTCGGTTGTCGGCGGTAAGGCCAGAGGGACGACCGTTTATCCACACTTCTACTGCTGTGTTTCCACGCAGCGATATGTTGCCGTCTTGGTCAACCTCTACGCTGGGGATGTTTTCTAATACTTCCGTGGCGGTGCCGCCGGTGGCTGCTATCTGCTGGTCAACGCCGTAGGAGCGGCGGTCGGCTTCTAAGCGCACGGCGGGGCGCTCGGCTTGTATGAGGGCTTCGCCCAACTGACGTGTGGCGAGGAAGAGCGTATCGACCGATGCATCGTGGTGCGATGCGGTGAGTGTCACAGCGCGGCGCACTACACTGAACCCTACCATTGCTACACGGACGGCGTAGCGACCTTGTGGCACACCTTCAAAGACGAACGTGCCGTCCTCGGCAGATTTTATGGCGGGCTTGGCCGGCGTGCCGTTTTGCAGTAGCGACACCGTAGCACCAGCCACGGCGACGTGTTCATCGTTGTCAAATACTACGCCGCGCACTGTGCCTTGAGCTAATGCTGAAATGCTAATAAGAAGAAAGGAAAGAAACGAGAGGAGGTATTTCATTGAGTGAGATATATAAGATTTATGGTATGTGCTATTTAAGCGGGATTCCTCGGATTGTCTTTGTTTGCCCTTAACTCGCTCTATGCGCTGCGAACGTAAGGCTAAACCTGCACAAAGGTAGCACAAAAAACATTTTGACGTGTTTTTTTAGAACATCCCTTTAATCTATGCGCTACAAAATAGCAAGGTTGCCCGCGAAGATTATATTTATGATTGTCAATAAAGGAAGTTTTTAGGTGTAGGGTTTGTGATGCACAACGAGGCTTCAAGAGATTTGCCGTCTCTCTAAATCCTCATCCCTCGTCTCTCTAAATTCTCATCCCAAACGAGAGTTGGGTTTGCCATTGGCTTTGGCGCGAGTAGTGTTTGTTCTTTACGAATATATTACTATTGCCTTTCGCGTTGAAGCAGAGGAAGTATTTGTGGCTGAAATTGTATACCACGGCAAGATGCTCACTAAGAAGCATTTCAGGGAAATGTGTGGGAAAATCTATGCGCTCGCCGTTGACGGTGATGTTGTTTCTGTTTAGAACAATAAGCATAGGAATGAGCGAGAGGTGTACGAGCCATTTGCGATGCCACACAAAGTTGTGGGCATAGCCTCCTCCTACGGCTAAATCGCCCATATAGATGCGTCCTTTCCACGGCTCGTTGAATAGCTCGGTGTTGATTTTTAAGCTGCCGGCTTGGTACGCAAAGCCTATCAGCCACGAGCCTGCCGAGCGTTTTTGTATGTACGACTGCGTGAAAGCGGCAGGCCACGAGAACCGACGATGGTTAAATGTGTAGCATCCTGTTAGTTGGAAAATCTTCGTGTGTACTAAACCGATAGGGATATGGTAGGGTGTGCCATCAATTTTAATAGTACCCGAAAGTGTGTGCGCGTCTTGGTAGCTGGCTTCAATGTTGTAGCGATTGGTAAAGATGTTTACGTTAAATTCGTAATCGCTGTTTTTCTTCTTGAAACTGGCGGGGTTGAGCGACACGCCTGCTGAAATGCCACGATAGTTGGCTCCCAAATAAAGTGTGGCGCGCGTCTTCGTGTGGAGGTTGGCGTATAACTTTTTTCCTTCCAGCTCGGTGTCAGTGTGTAATGAGTTTCCTGAGGCTTTGGCTCGTGCGCGGAGTGTGAGCCGCTGTTGCGGTCGTCCGATAAAAGCGGTGTCGTAGTTCACACGGTAGTAGCGTGCCTGCAATGTGCTGTCAACACGCATCCTTATCTCTGGCAGGCTCTGAGCAAAGGTGATGAGCGAAGATAATGAAACAATTAAAAGACAAGACCAGCGAGACAAAGCGGTGAATTTAACGAAGGAATTAATATAACTTTTGCGTTAAGCCAGAAGAGCAAAGCGAAACTTGTTTCAGCTTTGCCTTGGCGAGCAAAAGTCTGTCGAAGACGAACTTTTGCGTTAAGCCAGAAGAGCAAAGCGAAGCTTGTTTCAGCATTGCCTTGGCGAGCAAAAGTCTGTGAAAGACGAACCCACCTCTAATATGTGAGAAAGAGAATAACTTGTTTTTTTTACGACTTGTTCATCACTTCTTCGTAGCAATGTCGGCAAAGGGGTTCGTATTGCTGTGTTTCGCCGAGCATCACACGATTCTCGCCTGCCACGATGCGGTGGGAGATATAGGCCAGGTCGCCACATCGCACGCAGATGGCGTGAACTTTTGTCACGTCTTCGGCTATGGCACAGAGTGCAGGCATCGGGCCGAAAGGCACACCCTTGAAGTCCATATCCAGTCCTGCCACGATGACGCGCTTACCGTTTGCTGCCAATTCGCGGCAAACGTCAACAAGGCCATCGTCGAAGAACTGTGCCTCGTCAATACCCACAACGTCGGCATCGGCGGTCATCAGCAGTAGAGAGCCCGAGCTGTCTATCGGCGTGGCATGCACCGTGTTGCTGTCGTGCGACACTACATCCTCCTCGCTGTAGCGTGTGTCAATGGCGGGTTTATAGATTTCTACGCGCTGCTTGGCAATACGTGCGCGCTTCAGCCGACGGATAAGCTCCTCAGTCTTGCCTGAAAACATAGAGCCGCAAACTACTTCTATTCTGCCGCGCGAAAAAAGCTCGCGGCCATGTGTTTCTTCGTATTTTTCCATAACGCGAGCAAAGGTAAGTATTTCTCAAAGATGCCGAGGAGAAAGAACAACTTTTTTACCGCTGTACAGCGTTTGGCACGCTTTTGGCAGTTATGGGGCAAAACATTAAAAATGTCAAACAAATCTATAAAAACACAAGCATTATGAACATTCAACCACTGGCCGACCGCGTGCTGATAAAGCCCGCTCCAGCCGAAGAGAAAACCGTCGGTGGCATCATTATCCCCGACACAGCTAAAGAAAAACCCCTGCAGGGCGAGGTTCTTGCCGTGGGCAAAGGCACTAAGGACGAAGAAATGGTACTCGCACAGGGCGACTGTGTACTCTATGGTAAGTATAGCGGTACAGAGGTGGAACTTAACGGTGAGAAGTACCTTATTATGCGCCAGAGCGATGTATTAGCAGTTATTAAATAAACACACAACCACAACGGCAAGGCGCGACAGCAGAAAAAGTTTCCGCGTGATACCGATAAGCCGCGCCGAACCACAGAAAAAATCTAAATACAATGGCTAAAGAAATTAAATACAATGTTGAGGCTCGCAGCCTCTTGAAAGATGGTGCCGACCAACTGGCCGATGCCGTGAAAGTGACGCTTGGCCCCAAAGGGCGCAACGTAGTTATTGACCGCAAATTCGGTGCTCCGCGTATTACTAAAGACGGTGTCAGCGTGGCCAAAGAGATAGAACTTGAAGGCACGTTTGAAAATGCCGGTGCGCAGCTCGTAAAAAGCGTGGCCAGCAAGACGGGCGACGATGCCGGCGATGGCACTACCACAGCTACCGTTCTGGCACAGGCTATCTTATCCGAGGGGCTAAAGAATGTCGCTGCCGGAGCCAACCCGCTTGATGTGAAACGTGGCATTGACAAGGCTGTAGCAAAAGTAGTGGAGCATATCGCTTCGCAGGCCGAACAGGTGGGAGAGAGCTATGAGAAAATTGAACAGGTGGCTACTATCTCTGCCAACAACGACGAGGAAATCGGAAAACTCATTGCCGACGGTATGCGTGCTGTGAGTGTCAACGGCGTTATTACAATAGAGGACGCAAAGGGACGCGACACCGCCTTGAAGACTGTGGAAGGTATGCAGTTTGACCGCGGCTATTTGTCGCCTTACTTCGTTACCGACACCGAGAAGATGCAGTGCGTGATGGAGAAACCGAACATCCTTATCTACGACAAGAAAATCAGCAATCTTAAGGATTTCCTTCCCATCCTGCAACCCGCCGTACAAACCGGTCGTCCTCTGCTCGTCATAGCAGAAGACGTTGATAGCGAGGCACTGACCACTCTCGTGGTAAATCGCTTGCAGGGTCAGCTGAAGATTTGTGCCGTGAAAGCCCCAGGCTTCGGCGATCGTCGTAAGGCGATGCTTGAAGACATCGCTGTACTCACCGGCGGTACTGTAATCAGCGAGGACAAAGGCTTGAAACTTGACCAGGCCACCCTTGAAATGCTCGGTAGTGCTGAGAAAGTAACAATCAGTAAGGAAAATACCACAATTGTTGACGGCACGGGTCAGAAAGAGCTTATTGCCGACCGTATCCAGCAAATCAAGAACGAAATCGCCAATACCACCAGCAACTACGACAAAGAGAAACTGCAGGAGCGTTTGGCAAAGCTCAGTGGCGGTGTGTGCGTGCTTGAGGTCGGTGCAGCCAGCGAAACGGAACAGAAAGAGAAGAAAGACCGCTGCGACGATGCTCTGTGTGCCACACGTGCAGCCATTGAGGAGGGCATCGTGACAGGTGGCGGCGTGGCCTACATTCGTGCGCAGGAGGCATTACAAGGTTTCAGCGGTGCCAACGCCGACGAGACAACGGGTATCCAAATTATATTCCGCGCCATCGAAGAACCCCTGCGTCAGATTTGCATCAACGCTGGCCTGGAGGGTGCTGTAGTCGTCAACAAAGTGCGTGAGGGCAAAGGCAACTTTGGTTATAACGCCAAGACCGATGTTTACGAAGACCTTCGTGCCGCTGGTATCGTTGACCCTGCCAAAGTAGCGCGCGTAGCTCTTGAAAATGCCGCCAGTGTAGCAGGAATGTTCCTTACTACGGAATGTGTCATCTGCGACAAGAAAGAGGAGAAGCCCGAAATGCCTATGGGAGGTGCTCCAGGGATGGGCGGTATGATGTAGTCGCGCAAAGAGGATTACAATAATAAGCTTTTTATATGCGGTGGGTTCTGCTATTTCCCACCGATTAAAAGAGAGGTCTGGACTTTTACGCCCGGCCTCTCTTTTTGGCTTCGTTTTCAACAGGCTTTTGCTCGCCTGTGTTTCTTTTGTAGGGCCTCCCTTTATTGAAAAGATTCAGAGAGTATTATTTCGGCGTTGGTTTCAACTTGGTTGTTGCGCGCTTCCTCGGCAACAAAGTACTTGTTGTATTTGTTAGCCATATCGATGATTTCAGAGAGTGCTTCGTCGTGTGTCATTCGTGCCTTGCTTCCTATGCGGCGTATGTTTTTCTGAATGCGCTGCAAGCGTTTGGCAATGTATGTAATCACACCGCGCTCGGCTAACGTTTTTAACTGAGCAACTTTCAAGGCGATATCCTGGTCTTGGATTTCGCGCATAAAGGAGTTAAGCAGGCTGACAGCCGTGGTGACCTGCGCTCCCATATTGCCTTGCTCCTCACGCGACATCTCCAGGTAGCGGTTTCCCTCATTTTGTATGGCGCGGAATTTTTTTAAAGCACGATTGACATGGTTGTGGTGTTGCGCGATGCGCTCCACGGGTTGTTCCTCGGGTTCGGCCTTGAAGTATGTAAGCGCATCAATGACAGAGATTTCCTCGGCGTTTTCTGAAACGAGGAAGAAGAGTTTTCTTACATTCGTTTTGAGAAAGACCAATGTGTCCCCTGAAAGGGTTACGCCGTTTACAGTTCTTGCCGCACGTCCGGTACGACTGCGGAGGGATATTTTTGCAATACGGTTATACTCTTTGCGATTGGTATGATAGAGTGTGCGTAGTTCTTCATAGAAGGGTATTTCCTTGTTTTGTTCTTCTTGCTGTGCTTTCATCTCCTCGTCAAAGAGTTTGTCGAGGTTGCGGTCGAGGATTTCGTCTCTTGAGTATATTTGGTAGTCTTCGCCAAAGGTGGTGTGGAACGTCTGAATTTTGCTGAGTACGATTTGGTTGAGGTTGATTTCGCGATTTCCTTCACGCGAAGGGTAGAAGACATAGTTATAGATATGCTTTGACGAGGAGCCGATACGGTTGACGCGTCCTATGCGTTGCATCAGACGTGTAGCGTTCCACGGCGTGTCGTAGTTGACTATGACGTTGGCGCGGTGGAGGTTTACACCTTCGGCAAGCACGTCCGTTGTGAGAATGATGTTGTATGTGTTTTTCTTCTCCTTGTTATAATTGGCATCAAAGTTTTCGCGAATGGTTTTGAACAGTGCGTTTCGGTTCTTTGCTGAAATGACAAGCACATCGTTGCGGTTGATACGGCTGGCAAGATAATTTACCGTATCGACGGACTCTGAGAACACGACGAGTTTCTGTTCGGGGTTGCGGTTAGTCTTAAAAAACTCGTGTTTTAGCAGTTCGTTGAACTTGGCGAATTTGGAGTCATCGGCAGGTGTGATGTCTTTCCATTCTGCATAGAGTGTGTTGAGGATTTCCTGGTCGCTGCGCAGCATTTCAATAAACTCGGGCTTGAAGTCGTCAGCCTTGAAGATGGCATTCTTCGGATTGTTCTCTGCCTTTGCGTTTAGTCGCTCCTCGAGTTCTTCTTCCGTACAAGAGGCCATAAGATTGTTGATGTCAAGGTCGGGAGCGATATATACCTTGTCGCTCTCGAACATCTCAATCATATTTTGGTTGGCTTGGCGGAAGTTGTTGAGTGAAACTTGGAACGCGTAGAAACTACTTTCGAGGCGTTTTACAAGGCCGTTCTTTCGTATCCCTGCCAGGCTGTAACTGATAAGTTCCGCATTGTCATAGCGTCCCTTGTTTGCTTCGTCTTTCAGATAGGCGATGGCCTTGTATCGGGCGTAGGTCAGTTTCTTGTTGAGCGTCTGCATTGTTTGCTCAAAGAGGTCTGCAAGGCGTTCGTTGAGTTTGTAGTAACTCCCGATGGGACGTTCTACGACGGGGAAACTTTGCACTTCCTTGAAGTAGCGCGGCACGTTTTGGATGTCGGAGCGTGTGCGGCGCACGGTTAGCGGCTTGATGATGCGCTCGCGCACGCGCTCGGAGAGTTGTTTGATTTTCTCGAGGTCGTTGCTGTCTTCTTTGCGATAGGTCTTGAACTTCTTTATCAAGGGTGCAAAGAATGCTGTAAGGTTTGCTACGCCGTCGATGGTGCAATGGCGCGGGTCCTGAAAAAGGAGTATCTGGTTGTAGATGTCGGCCAGCGAGTTGTTTGTCGGCGTAGCCGAGATGAGCATCACTTTTTTCTTGTATCCGGCGATGTTCCCCGTCTGCACACGCGGCATTTTGCAGATTTCCTGCAACTGCACGAAGGCGGCTGTAGTATGGGAGCGGAACTTGTGGGCTTCATCTACGAGGACGAGGTCGTATTCCTCGGCTTTCCAATAGTTGTAGTCGTCCTCGTCAAGTACTTTGCTGAGGCTGCCGTTGGTGATGAACTTTGTGTATTTGTCTATTTCAAAGTCCTTGAACGTGGTTTTCCAGTTTTGCTCTACGGCGGGAGGATAGACAACCAGGATTTTGGTTTTGTCGCGTCCGTTTTCTATTAAGAACTTTTTGGCTATCATCGTAGCGACAACCGTCTTTCCGAGACCTACCACGTCGGCAAGGAAAAAGCCGTCGTAGCGAAGTAGCTTTTGATAACCCTCAATAACGGCATCCATCTGGTAGTCGAACTTGATGTAGCCCTCGGGCATATCAAACGGATTGCCGTTGTCGGTTTCCAAAACGCGGTCGGAGAAATACTCCATCAGCATTTTGATGTAAAGTTCGTAGGGTGTAGCGTCGCCTTTGAGGTATGTCTTTTTTATCGTCGTTTCTATATCGGTGGCAGTGATTTCGCATCCTTTGGCTTCTTGCCAAAGCTGTTCAAACTCGTCTTTGGCGAACGCCACCTGCTCGTGGTCTTCCAGCAGGACGTTGAACTCGTACTGCCGGTCGTTGGTTATGCCGAGTCCGTTGCCCGAAAGATTGCTCGAGCCTGTGATGGCCGCTCCTTGGCTGTGTGTTCCAAAGGGTTCGGGATAGAGAATATAAATTTTGGCATGGATTTTCTTGCTGGGATGTACGCGCAGTTCCAGTTTGCCACTGAGCAAATCTTCTACCACTTGAAAGATGCCTTTTTCCACTTCTTTGGTGTAGTTGGCGTGTTCGATGTCGGTCTTGAATATCTGCAAGAAGTCTTCTTTGACATCTTCCTCTGCGCCAATGAACAAGCGTCCGGCAGTCTCGGCTTTGACAATGTACTTATCAACATCAATGCCTATCAATATGCGTACCTTGTCTATTGTATCAAGAAAAGGGCGCAGGGCAAAATATCCCGACGAACGCAGGAAGCCGACGACGGCATCCAGGTTCTTGAAATGCGGGTTATCGCTAATGATCCCCTCAAATTCTTTGATAAGGGTGTTGTTGTCTCTGTTGGTAAAGAATTTTGCTCCCATAGGAAAGAGAGAGGCCTCGCTCATATCGCCTACCGGCTGGTTGGAGTCTTAGTGGCTTACGAGAGAGACTTGTTATGTTTCTTATTTTCTTTGGTCTTGTTTTCGCTGTGTCGTTTACTAATGCGCAAAATTATGTTTTTTGTGAGGATGGTGAGTATTTAGGCGTGTGTTTTTACGCGTGAAATCTCTCCAGTGTGCTTTAGCCTTCTGGAGTCGTGCGGTTTGGGCAAGACGGGCTGCGCAGCTTGTTGTTCTTTTATGGCGCGATGAGAAAACAATGTCCGACCGTGTTTAAAATTAGTCCGTTTGATTTTAAAATCAATCGGATTGATTTCGAAATCAATCGGATTGATTTTAAAATCAAACGGACTAATTTTTTTATCAAACGGACTTTGTTTTTGTTCTGTCGCGGTTGTGTTGCGTGGCGGCTATTGGTGCTGCTCGCGATAGAGGTCGTTGACGGTTTTCACGGGATTGAAGGTGGTCAGTGGCACTTCTACGAACACGGTGTTCCAGTCAGACATCGCTCCGTTCCATAGCCCGGGCAGCTCCAGTGCTTTGAGTTCTCGTCCGTCTTTGCTCTTGTGGGAGATGAACCCTGTTTGTGGGTCAACATATTGTGTGAGGTTGAACGCCTGTCCGCGATAGTCTTTAAGTCCGCAAACCAAGTCAACGGGATTGAAGTGTGTGCCTTGTTCAAACATAGCTTTCTTCTGCGGATCGGCCATATCTATTTGCGAGCTCTCAAGTATCTGGCAACTCACTGTGCCATCGGCGTTGTACGCCAGGAAGGGGCCGCCACCGGGTTCGCCTGCGTTTTTCACCATCGCTGCGATGCGTATGGGGCGGTTTAGTTTGGTGCGGAGATATTGTGCCAGAGCCGTATCGTCAAGCGTTGCTGCTGCGGGGTTGTGGCAGCAGAGGTCGGTTTCAAGGAATTGCAGAATGTCTTGAAGTTGTTCGTGCGAGGCGTTGCTGTCAAGTATGCGGAGGGCATCAAAGGCACGTTGTTGGAGTGTGACAAGTAGGCCTGCGAGGACTTTTTTGTAGTGTACGGTGTCGCCTTTCAGACGGTCGGGCACTACGTTGTCGATATTTTTCACAAACACTACGTCTGCATCAATGGCGTTGAGGTTGACAATAAGTGCGCCGTGTCCTCCGGGCCGGAAGAGCAGTGTGCCGTCGGCGTTGCGGAAGGGGGTGTTGTCGGCGTTTGCTGCCACAGTGTCGGTGGCGGGACTCTGCTCGGAGAACGTCACTACGTATTTCACGCCGTACACTTTTTCATAAGTGGGTGCTACGGCACTTACGAGGGCTTCGAAGAGTGCGCGGTGCTCGGGCGAGACGGTGAAATGCACTTGTGCCTTGCCGTTGCTGCCGCAGGCATAGAGTGCGGCCTCTACGAGGTGTTCCTCCACGGGGGTGCGTACGCTGTCGGCATAGCGGTGGAATTTGAGCAACCCTTTTGGCAGGCTGCCATAGTTTAGCCCTTCCTTCTGTAGCATAGTAGCGGCAACGTCTTTATAGCGGTTCTCGCGTAGCAGCGTGTCGGCATCCTTGCCGTGAAGCCTTAGGCAGGCAGCGTTGAGGTCGGCCTTAAATGCTGCGGTGTCGAGGCGGCCAAAAAAGAGCTTCTCAAAGGCTGTTTCTGGCTTGTCGTGGTCGCCGTCAATAAAAGCGAAGACGTCTTTGAACATACGGCTGGCAGCACCACTGGCGGGTACGAATTTTACGATGCTGTGGCCTTCGCTGAGGTATTTGTCCCAAGCGGTGCAGAGGGTCGTCTCGTCGTTTTTGTCGGTGCGCATAATGCCGCGCCCCACGGAGGCGGCGGCTTCAAGGCGAAGGTAGGGAAAGCCTGTGCTAAAGCGTTCCAGTTGTTCTTGGAGTAGGGTTTCGCTGATGCCTTTTGCGGCGAGTTGGATGCGGTCTTTGTCGGATAACATAGGCGGAATATATGTGTTATGAGGTTTATCGGCCATATGCTATAGCCGAGGGGGGTGTGGTATGGAATAATTCTTACGAGCGGGTTAGGCCACGGTGAGTGTTATATGGTTTTCCTCGGCCATGCGGCGCATATTCAGAACGGCATATCGCATACGTCCCAGGGCTGTGTTGATGCCTACGCCGGTGGTTTCGGCTATCTCCTTGAAACTAAGGTCTTGGAAGAACCGTAGGAACACCACCTCGCGCTGTGTCTCGGGCAGATGGTTCATTAGTCGTTTTACGTCGGAGAGTGTCTGCTCAGTGACAATGCGGCTTTCAATGGGCTGGTCGGCCAGGGCTATGTTGTTGAACAAGTCGTAGGATGCCTCGTCGTTGGAGATGGCATTCTCGCTACGTACCATTCTAAACTGGTCAATAATCTGGTTACGCGCGATGCGCACCAGCCAGGCGTAGAACTTGCCGTTGGCGGTGTAGCGACCTTGTTGCAATGTCACGATGGCCCGGACAAACGTCTCTTGGAAGATGTCGTTGGCGGCATCCTCGTTGTGGACGTTGAAAAGAATATAGGTGAATAACTTCTCTTGGTGGCGAGCCAACAATTCGTCAAAGGCCTCGCCGCAACCTTCTTGATACAACGCTACCAACTCATCGTCGGTAAGTGTTTTTAATAATTCCATTACTTACTGTGTTGTGGTTTGAAGTAATGTCTGTCGATAGGCGGAGAAGTTTAGAGGGTTTTTGTTGTTTCCGTGGCAAAAGTAAGTCGTACATTCTTGTTGTGCAAATTATTTATGAAAAAAAGTGGACTTTTTCACAATTTCTGACCGTCTTTGTCGTTTGCACGCCGTAAGCAGGCCGATGAACTTTTCTTTTTCTTTAGCTTTGCTCAATGAATTGAAATAGCGGTTGTGCTGCTCTGCGTTGCCGTCTCTTTTTCCAACTCCTTATGTTTTTTCAATATACCACATACGCAGATTTTCTTTCGCGCTACCTCCCTGGAAAGATACAGAAGATAGCCGTTAACGCCGGGTTCTCTTGTCCAAACCGCGACGGAACGATAGGGTGGGGTGGGTGTGCCTTTTGTACCAACGAGAGTTTTGTGCCGTCCTATTGTAATGCGGGCGACACGATAGCCGAGCAACTGCGCAAAGGCGTGCTTTTCTTTCGCCGTAAATATCCTGCAATGCAGTTTCTGGCTTATTTTCAGGCCTATACCAATACGTACGCTTCGGTAGATAATCTACGACGTCGTTACTACGAGGCGTTGGAAGCGGACGGTGTTGTCGGGCTGGTGATTGCCACACGGCCCGACTGCTTGCCCGATGATGTGATGTCGCTCCTTGAAGAACTCGCGCGCCAGACGTTTCTATGTGTTGAGATAGGAATAGAAACCGTACACAATCGCACTCTGCGGCTTATTCATCGTGGACACGACTACGCCACGAGCGCGACGGCGGTGAAAGAACTCGCTGCACGCAATATCCACGTCGGTGCACACATGATCCTCGGGCTGCCAGGTGAACTACGTCACGACATACTGCAACAGGCCAAGACTATTGCCCAACTGCCTATTCAGACAATCAAACTGCACCAGCTCCAGATACTGCGTGGCACACCGATGGAACGACTCTATCATGCCCACCCCGAACTGTTCCTATCCTTTACCCCACAATCCTATGCCAGCATCGTGTTGGACTATCTTTCGTTTTTGCCCCCGTCGGTGGCTTTAGACCGCTTCGTCAACCAATCACCGCCGCAACTACTCGCTACACCAGGCTGGGGTCTTAAAAACTATGAGTTTTTAGCTGTTTTACATAATGAATACGACAAGCGAGCAGCGTTGAAGAATCTTCCTCAAACAAATTACAACCACAGACAATAATAAAATAACTGGATTTACTCCATATATATATAATAGCACACAGAATATATATAATAGCACACAGAAAATCCTCTGGCCGCAAATGGCTCAAGGTTTTAACCCAAACCGGTCATAAACATAGCACGAACGACCGATTTGGGTTTTAACCAGTTTTGTGAGTTGTTGCTGGCCGTGCAGGTTTTTCCTTTCCACTAACCAAGTGCTGTGTTTTATAAAAAGGGTATAACGTCCTTTCTAAGGCCGACTGCTTTTTGTCTCTTCTCTTTGACTGGTCTTGGCTTAATCTCGTGCCACGATGCAAGCCTCGAGCCAAGCGATTATGCCAAATCCAGCGTCAGGAAGACTCAATAATCAATTCAACCAAATTTATAGAACATCTCTAAAATCTCTCTTCCGAACAATGTCCGCCAATATCCAAGCAACCACTGTTCTTCTCTTGTTTTTATACGCTCGGCGACCAACTTAGGTTTACGCTTAATTCTTAAAAAATCTTAAAGAACTGCCGGCGAAAGCGTAAAAACTGTTTCAGAATACAAAAAATACTTAATTTTGCTACCTATTATTGTCAAATAGGGCTTACAAACGGCGGGTTAGGCTGTGTTTGCAAGACTTCTTGACGTGCCAAGGCATTACGTTTGGCAATCAAAGCCTTTGAGAATAAACAAAATAGTAAATATCAAACCTTTTTAATGCGTATGAAAAACCGTTTTCGCACTAAGGCAAGAACGTTGCTCTATGCAATGTGCTTCCTTGCCATCAGCGGTGTTTCCTACTCCTGTTCCGACGATTACGATCTTGATGAGACGCTACCTTCGGATATGGCAAATGGAGGCATTTACGACCAACTAAAGGAGCGCGGCTTTACCACGATGGTGAGGCTTATTGACGACAACAACTACGCCGATGTGCTGGCAAAGACTGGTAGTAAAACCATCTTCGCAGCTGACGACGAGGCTTGGGGGCGTTTCTTTGCTACAACCACTTGGACTGACGGCGCAGGCAACCCCATTAGGAGCTACGACCAACTCTCCACAGGACAAAAGAGCATCCTCTTCAAGAATGCGATGTTAGACAATGCCTATGTGTTAGAGATGCTTGCTAATGTCACCCTCAACAACACGCTGACAAAGAACCAGTGTTTGCGTCAAGTTACTTCATACTCCGCGGTTGACACCATTCCTCTGTGGAATCCAGAAGACCTTCCCGTGATGCGCAACCGCGCTCCCGAAACAGCTTCGTCCACCACGGCAGTGACATCGGACTTGGAGTGGTGGGGCAAAGACTTCTGGGCAGACTATAACCAGCCAGGTTCGCCGCGAATCTTTATGGCAGTAGACGGAACGAACGGTATGATGACTCACTTCATTGAGGCAAATATGAAGGAAAAGAGCATTACTCACTCGGACGTCTCCTTTATTATATATGGTGACCGCAATGTTTGGCCAGAGAGTACGGAGCGTAGTTATATCTACGACCGCGAAATCATTGAGCCCGACATCGTCTGCAAGAACGGTTACATCCACGTGCTTGACGAGGTACTCGTGCCGCCCACGAATATGGCCGAGATGATTCGTCAAGATCCTGAACTTTCCTACTTCTCCTCAATGCTCGACCGCTTCTCGGCACCTTATCCCGATGCAACGCTCACAGCAAACTATCGTGCTTTGCGCGACATTGGTGCCGAAGCCGGAGCAGCAGGCAACTTCATACCCGACCAGGTGTATGTGAAACTCTATGCCGCTGAGAACGGACGCGTACTCACCAGCTATAGCCCCTCGGGACAACTCACGCTGGCACCCAACAATACCACCCTCTCCTCGCAGTTCCCTAAACTGCTCTTCGACCCGGGCTGGAACCAATACTCTCCGAAGAGTACTGCTGTGGTGAAGGAACAGGATATGGCTGCTATGTTCGTGCCTAACAACGAGGCGTTGTGGACTTACTTTACCTCAGGTGGCGGTGTGTCAATTGTTGAACGCTTCGGCACAGACCTGCCGCTGACGCGAGAGAATTTTATTGACAATATCTCGCAAATACCCTTGAACATCGTACGCTCGCTCATCTCCAACCTAATGAAAAACTCTTTCGTAGAGACTGTTCCCAGTAAGTGGAGAACCATAATGAACGATGCGCAAGACCAGATGTTCCCACCGACGGACTACACCGACGAGACCTATTACCAACAATTTGATAAGGTGATGTTGGCCAACAACGGTGTTATCTATGTGATGAACCACGTTATCGCGCCAGCCGACTATGCGAGTGTGATAGGTCCTGCCCTGCTCAGCGAGGATGCACAGATAATGAACGCTATGCTCACCGCCGATGAAAATGCCGGCGTGGAGAGTTCGAGCAGTTTTGCCAACTCGCCTCTGCAGAAGTATTATAGTATTTACCTCAAAGCTATGCAGAGCCATTTCTCTCTCTTTATACCCACGGACGACGGCTTGCAGAACTATGGCTTGGTAGATCCATTTGCTTACTCCACCGGTTTAGCAGCAAAGAGCAACTGGCGCTTCTGGAGTTTTACCTATAAGAAGACCTCCACCGCTGGCAAGGTACTCCCCATAGAGGCTCAGGCCTACTCTTGGAATCCCGAAATTGCCCGCGACATTGCCAACACCAGCACACTGCGTGGCTTCACAAAGGTGCAGAACACACAACCCACTAACACCGGTTTCGGAGCTGTGCGTGCTAACCTACTCACTGAGATGGTTGACCAGCACATTATCGTCCACGGCAATAACGAAGCCGATGGTATGCTGAGCGCTCCAAACTGGTATCTCTCCCGCAACGGAGCTCCCGTTTATGTGAGCAACAAAGTTTCGGCCAACAACGGCGTAGGTATGCAAGTGCAAGGTGGTCTGCAAATCTGGCTCAATAACGACGAGTTTGCTGACAATGACGAGATCTGCACCGTGACCAAAGGCTTTGACCAGACAGGTGTGCAGGCCGACGGCAGTAGCGGCTATGGTAATGGTATGTCGTATATGATAGACCGTCCGATGC
This sequence comes from uncultured Prevotellaceae bacterium, assembly GCA_937877625.1. Taxonomy (GTDB): domain Bacteria; phylum Bacteroidota; class Bacteroidia; order Bacteroidales; family Bacteroidaceae; genus Alloprevotella. Next base: position 17,173 of record CALFJG010000030.1, on the reverse strand, counting down.
AACCCACTATCCACAGTGTATATCATATGCTCAACGGACGCGAGGACTACAGTGCTTTCTTTAGCCTCTGCGACTACGCCGATATCAACACCGTGCTCGACAACTGCGGTTTCAACTATCTGAAGCCCGATTCCACGATGACCAATTCCGAGTGGGAGCGCGAGCGTCGCAAATATCTTATCTTCCGTCCGAATGAAAACAGCGGCGGCACACAGTTCTTTACCCCGAACGGAGAGAAACTCGTGCGCTTCTTCAGCAACTACAACTATACCATCTATCTGCCCACCAACGCTGCCATAGAAGCAGCCGTGGCAAAGGGACTGCCCACGTGGGACGACATCGTGCCTATCACCGAGGAAATCCGAGCACTCACCCTGCAGATAGAAGAAAAAGAAGCGGATGACCCAGAGCGCGAAGAACTCGTGGAACAACGCTGGGAGAAGATGCAACGTGCACAGGCTATGGTAACTTGCCTGCTCAACTTCTTAAAGTATCACTTCCAGGATTGCAGCCTCTTTGTCGACAATGTCAGCGACTCAGAGCCTGAAGCCTATCAGACATCTTGTGTTGACAACGAGGTAAACAACTACATTACGCTCAGTGTACAGCATCGCCCGGGTATGCTTCGCGTCACCGACAACAGCGGTGCTACGGTAAATGTAGATGTCAGCGATGCCTCGGAATACAATATCCTCGCCAACGATATGGAATACAACGTACAGAACAACCGCAACACGAGCAGTGTCTATGGTTATGTGAAGGTGAACTCGTATGTTGTGATGCATCGCTTGGCCGACAACGCCTATCTCAACTTCCTAAGCAGCCCGAGCGGACGTTACGACACACAGTGGTCAACAGCCGAGAGCGCGCGTCGCTTTGTGAACAAGTACAGAATTCGTAAATAACTCCAAGCCATGAAGAATATCAAATTATTCCTAACCGTAGCACTTGGCTTCGTCAGTCTGTTCGCAGCGGCACAGACCCGCATCAGCGGTCACGTCTTCAACGAGGCAGACGGACCTGTGGTGATGGCCAACGTAGCGGAAATTGACGCGTCAAACCGTGTTATCTCCGCCACACAGACCGATGCCAATGGTAACTTTTCGCTCAATGTGAAGAACCCCGAGCGCAACAAACTGAGGGTCTCCTACATAGGCTACAAGACCGAGACAATGAGTATCGGCTCCGAGACGGAGTTCAAAGTAGAACTCAAAGACCAGTCCCAAATCACCGAGGCCGTCATCACCGTGACGCGTCGTGTAAACTCAAACGGATTAGACATTCCACAACGTGAGATCTCTACCGCACGCCAGACACTCGATATGGACAATATGGAAGGCCTCTCTTTTGAAACAGCCGGTGAAGCCCTTCAAGGACAGATCGCAGGTCTTGACGTAGTGATGAACTCAGGTAACCTCGGTGCAGGTACATCAATGCGCCTTCGCGGTGTCTCGTCAATCAATGGTTCCTCCGAGCCGCTCATTGTAGTGGACGGCTACCCCTTGGAAGACCAAAGTAGTGATATAGATTTTGAGAATATGGAAGACACCGAGCAGTTCGCCAACCTCCTTCAGATCAACGTGGACGACATCAAGTCTATTGACGTACTCAAAGATGCTGCCGCCACCGCCATCTGGGGTTCGCGCGGTACGAATGGTGTCATCTCTATCACCACACGTCGTGGCTCACGCGGCAAGACACGCGTGAACTTCTCGTATAAGTTCAGCGGCTCCTGGCAGCCCGAGGGTATGCATATGCTCAGCGGCGATGACTACACGATGATGCTAAAAGAGGCTTACTTCAATCCGATGCAGAGTGATGTTGCCTCGGGCATCGTAGAGCTGATGTACGACCTCAACAAACCTGCCTATTATGGCAACTTCAGCCACAACACCGACTGGATTGATGCTGTTACTCAGTTCGGTCAGTCGCATAGCTATGGTGTCAACGTCAATGGCGGCGGTGAGAAAGCCACGTTCCGTGTATCGGCCAACTACGACCACGAAACAGGTTCTATCATCAAGCAGACGCTTAATCGTTTCACCACCCGTTTGGCTTTGGACTACTACGTATCCGACCGCATCAAGTTCTCTACAAACTTCTCCTTGGCCTATACCAAAAACGACAAGAACTATTCCACGTCGCTTCTCTCCAAGGCATATCAGGCAATGCCTAATATGAGTATCTATCGCTATGAGAACCAACGCAATGCCGACGGCTCTCCCTCTGCCGACTATTACCTCACCGGCGACTACTTTATTATGCCGCCGCGTGCCTCAGCCATTGGCCTGCTCGACAACAGTAGCGGACGTTCCTCTTGGTATCTCAACGATATGGTTGTTAATGGAAACCCCATTGCAGAGGCCAATCTCGCCTGGCGTCGCCAGAGTACTTATACCATCACGCCGCAGTTCTCGATAGATTATAAGTTCTTAGGAAAAGACGCTGCCACAGAGACACAACTCAACTACCAAGGCTCTGTACAGATTAACGCTTACACCCAGAGCGAAGACTCCTATTATCCCCACGAGCTTTCTTATAAGCAGTGGAGCGACGATGGCGGTGTGAACCTTACCGGTAACGGTGAGTTTAAGAGTACCTCGTTCACCACGCGCCACCAACTCGTCTTCCGACCGCATTTCGCTAACGAGAACCACTCCTTCCAAATGATGGTTCAAGGTGAAATCTATACTTACTCTTCCACTACCCAAAATCTGCAGCAGTATGGCATTGGCGGAGGCATCACATCCTCTGTTTCCCACGGCTATATCAGCAGTATGAACACCAGCACGAGTAAGAGCCATAGTGCCAGTGCTCTCGGTTCGATGCACTACTCCTACGGTTCTAAGTACTCTTTCGACTTCACCCTCCGTGCCGATGGTGCTTCTAAGTTCGGTAAGGGTAAGAAATGGGGTTACTTCCCTGGTATCTCCGCTCGTTGGAATATCAGTGATGAGAAGTTCTTCACCCCCTTGCGCGAGGTCATCAATATGCTTGCCGTACGCGGTGGTTGGGGTATCACCGGTAACCACAGTGCTATTGGTTCCTACTCCCAGTACAACACCTATACCAGTTCCCACAAGGGTTCTTACAATGGAACCACCGTCGTAGTACCCGAAAACCTGAAACTCACCACCATCCGCTGGGAGGAGACAAGGTCGTGGAACTTAGGCTTTAACCTCAATATCTTCAACGACCTCTTGCAGTTCGACTTGAATATCTATAACCGCAAGATTTCCGACCTTATCAACAACGGTGTTCGTGTGCCATCTACCAGTGGTTACTCCACGCTCTCAGCAGCCAACGTAGGTTCTATGGAGAACGAAGGTTGGGAACTTTATATCAATACCGGTCCGCTCTTCAAGATGGGTAAGTTCCACGCTAACTTCCGTCTGAACTTTGCGCAGAACATCAACACCATCACCGAGATGGATGCCGCAGTGCTTTCCAGTGCTAATAAAGCCTTTGACTATCAGAACGAGTCGTACCTCCAGCGCGTCCAGATTGGCAACGCCCTCGGCGGCATCTATGGCTTCCGCTACAAAGGTGTGTATGCCTATGACTACGATCACAACGGCTATTTTGTCAATCCCGACAAGAACCGATACCCCGATAAAGAAGGCAACTGGAACGGTAACACCGCTGCTTTCACCGGCAAGACGGCTCCTATCGCTTACGATGCACAGGGTAACATCATCTACGACAAGAACGGCAACCCGCTCCCGATGTATTTCAACTACGGCGGCGTGAACTACCAGTTCCAGGGCGGCGATGTTATCTATGAAGACATCAACCACGATGGTCAGATTGACGACCTTGATATTGTCTATCTCGGCGGTTCAAACCCGAAGATTACTGGTGGTTTCGGTATTGACCTCACCTACGGTCAGTGGACACTCAAAACCACGTTCAATTTCCGCATGGGCAACAAGATTTTGAACCTCGCCAAGATGTATGCCGAGAATATGCGCACCAACAAAAACCAGATGGCTTCTGTCAACTGGCGCTGGCGTCGCAACGGCGATGTACGCGACATTCCTCGTGCTATGAACGGAACGGTGGGCGTTTCATACAACAGCCTCGTGAGCGACCGTTACGTTGAAGACGGCGACTTCCTCCGTTTCAACTACTTCCAACTCTCTTACAGCGTTCCCGCAGCCAAACTGAAGAAATATGGTTTGAGCAACCTCCGTATCTCCGCTTCGGGAAACAACCTTATCTTCTGGACGAAGTACTCCGGCGTCGATCCCGAGCACAACCAAAGCGGCTATGCACCCTGTACGGATACATCTCAGACACCGCGTGCCCGTTCGTTTACTTTCAGCCTCGCTTTCGGCTTCTAATACCTTTAGCAGATTATGAAACTATATAGTATCCACAAATCATTCCTGCCGGCGGCCTTGCTCGCTTTATGCGGCCTCGCCGTGAGTTGCGACGATTTCCTGACCGTCCTTCCCGAGAGCGACATCACCGAAGACCAGTTCTGGGAGACAAAGGGCGACCTGCTCAACGTTCGTGCCGGTGCTTATAAGCAACTTGCTACCGTCGCCGATAATATCATCTATTGGGGAGAACTCCGTTCTGACAACGTGAAACTCCAGTCGATGAGTAACACCACGCTCCTCTACCTCCAACAGGCTATCCTACGTCCTACGAACAGCAATTTTGACTGGGCAGGCCTCTACACGGGTATTTCCTATTGTAACCTTATCCTCTCCAAAGGTGCTGAGATGACCGAGGGCGACACACCCCGCGACCCCTCTTTCACACGTAGCGAGTTTTCGCAGTACGAAGCCGACATCAAAGGCTTGCGCGCACTCTACTATTTCTATCTCGTTCGTGCCTTCCGCGACGTACCCTATGTAGAAAATAACGTACAGAGTGATGCTGAAGCCCGTAAGTTGTACATCCCCGTGTCCAGCGGCGAAGCCATCCTGGGCGAGATGTGTCGGCAACTCGAGGAGTGTGTCGGTACCGCTTTCACCGAGCAGTCCTTTAATTCCAGCACAGAGAAGAAAGGCTATTTCACCCAGACGGCTATACACGCCCTGCTCGCCGATATGTATCTCTGGCGCGGCTGTATGCTAAAGAATTATAGCAAGAAGACTGATGCTGCAGGCCATGCCCGCAAACTCAACCTCACCGACGTTGAGGTAGTGAGCGAGGAGGGTGACACTACATTAACTACCGCCGACGGCGAACTGCTCACCGACGAGTACGCCGATGCACAAAGCACACAATGCTTCCAAGCCGCCGTTGACCATGCCAACCAAGTACTTGTCATTCAGATGCGTCGTTTCAAGACGCTATACGACCAGGCAAGTACTTTCTCGCGTGGCATATTTGAAATAACCCAGTCGTTCGACCTCGATTCCTACACCGGCGACAACATTTACCCGCTCTATCACAACACCCAAACACAAGGTGAGAATGTGGCGGATCAACTCTATTCTATGCTCTGGGCCACCAAGAACAATCAGGAGAGTATCTTAGAGATACAGTTCAATAGCACCCAGACCAACACGCTTTATAGTAGTTGGTATGGCTCCTACTCGGGTGGTTCGCTCAGTGCAGGCACTATGGTTGCCTCCGATGCGCTCGTAGCCGCGATAGGCAATAAGGTAACCGCCGCCAATCGTGGACTTGGTAAGACCGACCTCCGCGCGTTAGAAACATTTGCCTACAACCGCGAGACCCTTGCCTCCACCTCCGTGCCTATTCATAAGAATATCGCCACGCAGATAGTAGTCAACGACCTCAAAGATATGTCGCTCGGCTTTAAGTCCGTAGGTTATCGTACCGACAACTCAATGAACTGGCCTATCTACCGTCTCAGCGATGTGATGCTTATCAAGGCCGAGGCTCTTGCACGTTTAGATGTCAATACTTCCGAGGCGCATTGCCTTGTGAATCACCTCTATGCCCGCAACTGCCCAACGATTGCTACCGCCGACACAACGTCCGACGGCACGGGCAATGCCTTGGTTCTAAAAATCTATAACGAGCGTCAACGTGAGTTTGTAGGCGAGGGTAAGCGTTGGTTCGACCTCGTTCGTCAAGCCGAGGCCGGCGATTACTACAGCGGACGCTCCATCTCTTTGATGGAGAGCCTCTCCGATTATGTTAGTATGTCGAGCGTCGTGGTCAATCGTATGCATAGCCTTTGGTCGTTCTACTGCCCCATCACCGACTCTGAGATGCGTGTAGAAGGTGTAGATGCCGGTGGCTACTTAGTGCAAAACCCCGTTTGGGAGAAATACAGCGAAATAAAGAAGTAAGGTTTATCCGCTTGGTCTGTGCTTCTCACAACCGAGCGTACCGACCAGCGGAGAAACACCCACACCATATATAATATATAAAGCGTGATGAAGACTTTAAGCATAAAAAAGTTGTCGCAGTACTTCCTTGCAGCCACCATCCTTTTTGGCACTGTAGCTTGTACCGACGACCACTTCGATATCACCGATGGAGGTACATCCAGTGCCTCGCAAACCATCTGGCAGAACATTCAGGCGCAACCCAACCTTCAGAACCTGGCCGCTATCCTTCAGCGCGTGCCGGTCATTAAGTCGGTGAGCGACAAACGGTCTGCCGTGCTCTATTCCACCCTGCTCGACCAGCCGCAAATGTTTACGATGTGGGCGCCCGTCGATGGCTCCTATGATGCACAAGACTATCTCGACCGCCTTGATGCTGCCGATGCCATCGTTGACGACTCCCTACGCGCCGTGGCAAAATATCGTATCGGCTATCAATTCGTGATGAACCACCTCGCACGTTTCAACTACGAGAGTTCCGCTGCCGAGCAAGAAGTGTTCCTGATGAACACCAAGCATGCTTACTACAATGCCGGTGCCGGCACGTTCAACAACATTCCGTTGCTCTCCGGCTACGAGTCCATACCCTCCTCCAACGGTACGCTCCACGTGCTTGATGGTTGCTCGCCCTTCCGTAAGAACCTTCAGGAGAACCTCTACGAAGACTATCCCAACCTCGTAGATGTTATCTACTCCAAGGACTCCCAAGGCGATTATATTTACCAAGAGAACACCCTCAACACCACGCGCAGTGTGCAAGGCGGTATGGACGATGAGGGAAACATTATCTATATGGACACTGTCTGGTCATCAACCAACACCTTGACACAAGATGTGCGTGGCTCGCTCTCTAACGAGGACTCCACCTATGTAGGTATCGTGCCAGCCACAGAGACAGCTTGGAACAATGCTATCACCAAACTCCTCCCGTTGTTCAACTACCAATCCTCCTATTACTATGATTGGGACTCTGATAATATCCGTTTCAAGAGTTCTATGAGTATTAACGAGACAGAGGCCGACTCCTTGGCTTACGACCGTGCTTATCGCCGCTTGATGCGTACGATGTATATCTCCGCTTCCGCTGTTGGTTTCGATACCGAGCAAGCCATCGACTCCGCCGCGTTGATCAACAAACTGATCTATGCCGACACGATAAATACCACGGCAGGGTTCGTGTATCGCAACCCCAACGCCGATCCCGATGGAGAGAACGGCCCCAATCCTGTCTTCGAAGGCAAAGACCCCGTACATCTCTCTAATGGCTATGTCTTCGAACTTGACGATATGGACTTCGACCCAACGTGGGTATGGGCACCCAAAATAGAGTTCTCACCCTATGGCGGTACCAACTTCCTTCGTTCCCAAAACTGTACACCGTCTTCGGTACTCCTCGTAGAGAGCGAGCGCAACCCAGCAGTGAAAGGCTATCTGCAGGATAACCAGTATCAGCGCTTCGAGGTCACCTCGGGTCAGATGACGGTAGATCTCCGTCTGCCCGATGTGCTTTCCACTACCTATCGTCTCGAATTCTGTATGGTGCCTAACTTCACGCGTATCTCCGATGCTGCTAACAATATGGTAGAGGTGATTGACGAAGAAACGGGAGAACCCACCGGAGAACTCGTGCCGGCAACCGTGACGTGTTCGTTCAACGCACAAGTGTTCTACGACGCAGCCGATATCACCCGCAACCCGCCGAAGGCTTCCGATCTCAATACCATCAGCGTGGCGCAAGACACTATTCAGTGGTACACTATTGTTGATAAAATCACGTTCAACAAGTGCTACTACGATTTGCCCACACCCACAGGTAATTCCTATCCCTTTGTGCGTATCATCATTACGGTACCCCAGCAACGCGGTCTGCCCACCAATCCCGCCAACAACAATGCGCTCAACATCGCTCGCATACGCCTCGTTCCACTCGCTGCCGACGAGCTTTGAGCCGCCCACCCAAGGATTAAACGTTTAAGCCCCAGCGCTCCACAGAACGCACGGGTCATTCAAAGTTCCTGCAAAAATACATAAACAATGAATACGAACAGTTTCAACTTCAGGCAGCGGTTCTTCCGCACGGGCGCATTGCTACTTTGCTTCGCTGGTTTCCTCTGCTCTTATGCCCAGAGCGAATCCGGGTCAGCCCCCGCACAGACTGCTACCGCCGCCACGCAACTACGCGAAGTGTCGGGCCACGTTTACGATGCCGCCACCAAAGAGCCTATGGGTGGTGTGCGCGTGCAGGCACTGGCCGACCGACGCTATACCGCTATGACCGACGGCAAAGGTGCCTATACCATCAAGTTGCCTGCCTATGTCACAGCCCTCTATATCTCTGTAGAAGGCTACAACGCCGCACAACTCGCTATCAAAGGCGATACCAACCAAGATGTCGTGCTCTATAGTGGTCTTATCCGTGAGCAATACACCGACGGCACCAGCATCCTCAACGCACGCAGCGCACAACTCAACCTCACCAGCGCACAAACCGTAGAGAGCGAGATAGAAAACGTACTCAACGCTAACGTGCGAATGATTAGCCGCGGCGGACTCAACGCCCAAGGCACGATGATGCTTATCAATGGTGTCAACTCCCTCAATGCCAACGCACAGCCGCTCGTTGTTGTCGATGGTGTCATCTGGGATATGCAGTACGACCGCACCACTATCCACGACGGTTTCGTCAACAACGTACTCTCCCTGCTCGACCCCGAGGACGTAGAGAGTGTTCAGGTGCTTAAAAATGGAACAACCCTCTATGGTGCAAAAGGTGCCAACGGCGTTCTCATCATCAACACCAAGCGCGGACACAGTATGGCCACACGTATCAACGTGCGCGTTTACGGCGGTTTTGAAACCGCTCCCGAGCGTATCAAGATGATGAACGCCTCACAGTTCCGCAGTTATGCCATAGAACTCCTCGGTACCACAGAGTATGCCGAGGATATGAGTGGCAATATGCTCATCCCCTTCCTCAACGAAGACCCCGTGGGCTATCGCTTCTACGATATGTACCACCAGAATGTCGATTGGCAAAAAGACCTCTACCGTACCGCTTTCACTCAGAACTATAAGGTGAGCGTGCAAGGTGGTGACGATGTGGCTATGTACAACCTCTCGCTCGGCTACACCCAGGGAGAGTCCACGGCAAAGAAGAACGACTTCAACCGTCTGAACATCCGCTTCAACACCGATGTCAACCTCTTCGAGAATTTCACCGCCGCCATCGACCTCGGCTACACACGCGGTGCTTACGACCTGCGCGACAACGGATGGGCACAAGACTACTCTATGCGAAACATCTCCTCGCCCAACGTACTCGGTCTTATACAGTCGCCCTTCATAAGCCCGTATATGTACTTCATCTACTACGACCGCGAGCGTGGAATGCTTGACCTCGGACATTCTAACGAGGTATATACCGGACGTGTATTTAGCGATTCCGACAACCCCTTGGCTTATGCCTCTTCGTTCGGCTTCCCCGGCGTGGCCAACCCATACTGGATCCTATCTAACGGCTCGGGAAACAACAAGAACTTCCAAGAGCAGACACAGTTTAACCTCAATGTAGCCCCGCGCTATCAGGTGAACAAAAACCTCGCTATCTCCGATCGCTTCAGTTATCAAATCAACCGCACCAACGAGAAGTACTATCTGCCCTATAACGGCACACCTACTATCAATGTTGAAGGACTCGGCTCCGTGGACAATGCTATCCGCTCGCAGTTTGCTAAGGCCACCCTTATCTTTAACGACTTCCGCGTAGATTGGAAAAAACACTTTGGTGCACACTACCTCAACCTCTTCGGTGGTATGCGCTTTATGGCCAATACCTATTCAAGCAGCTTCCTCGAGGTTTACAACAACGACAACGACAAGCAGCCCAACGTAAAGTACGACTTGCAGTATCGTAATATGGACGGTGTGGACGATGAGTGGCGAAGCATCGCTTGGTACGCCAATGCCGACTACAACTATCGCAACCGCTACTTCCTCAACGTTACAGCGTCTATGGAGAGCAGCTCACGCTTCGGCGATAAGGCCAAGGGCGGCCTCGACCTCCTCGGCGTGCGCTGGGGCCTCTTCCCCTCTGTACAGGCAGGGTGGGTTATCAGCAACGAAGACTGGTTCCGCGTACCTTCTGTGGACTATCTCAAACTTACCCTCGGCTACGATATGAGTGGCAACGACGACCTCGACTACTACGCCAGCCGCACTTACCTCAAGAACGTCGTATTTATGCAGAAGGCCACAGCCCTTTCCATAGCCAATATCGAGAACCCCAAACTCGCTTGGGAAACCACCCACCGTTTCAGCGGAGGAATACAAGCCGGGCTGCTCAAAAACCGCTTGATGTTCGGCTTGAACCTCTACTATGCTAAGACCATTAACCTACTGTCCTACAAGTCCGTTAGCGACATCACCGGACAGGCCGTGCAACTCAGCAACGATGGTGCACTTAAGAACCTCGGCCTCGACCTCAATGTAGATGGTATTCTCATCGCCTCCAACAACTGGCGCTGGCAGGCAGGCTTCTCCGTAGGCCACTACCACAATGAGCTTACCAAACTGCCTTCCTCCGCACTCAACTCCATTGAGCACTACGCCCTCGATGCCAACGGACAAAAGACCGGTAACCCTACCACTATCAACGGTTACACCAGTTTCGTCTACGGACAGATAGTTGATAGGCAGCGTTATAACAATATCCTCTCTGCTGTGGGCAACCCCGTGGGTGTGTTCTACGGCTTCCAGACAAAAGGTGTGTTTAGCACCGATGCCGAGGCATCCACCGCCGGAAAGTACGGCTATCTGCGCTATCCCACCGGACTGGCCGAGCAACCCTATCGCAACTTTAAGGCTGGTGACGTGCATTTCGTCGATCAAAACAATGACGGCTGGATAAGCGATGCCGATATGGTAGTCATTGGCGACCCCAACCCCGACTTCTACGGCAATATATATACCCGCCTCTCGTGGAAACGTCTCTCCCTCGACCTCAACTTCAAGTACAGTGTCGGCGGCGACATATTTAATTATCAGCGTATGCAACTCGAGAGTGCCTCGCAGGTAAATGTGATCGGCAACCAAACCACCGCCGTGGTAAACCGCTGGCGCTATGACGGACAGGTGACCGACATACCACGCACCATGTTCTACACCAACGAAGAGTGGGTGAACAACGAGCGTTTCTCCGACCGCTGGATAGAAGACGGCTCTTACCTCAAACTCAAGAAGATACGTCTCACTTGGGAAGTGCCTCTCACACTCTCCTGGTTGCAGGGCTTAACACTCTGGGGCGAGGCCAACAACGTCTTTACACTCACGAAGTATCTCGGCAGCGACCCCGAGGTTAGTATCGGACAAGGCATTCTCTACCAAGGCATCGATGCAGGCCTCCTTCCCTCAAGCCGCAGCTACAATTTCGGCGTAACCATCAACCTCTAATCCGTTTATATATAAGTTATACAGTAGTTGAAGCCGCAGAGCGAAGCGGAACAGCCGCCTAAGCCGCGTCGCTTCCTCCCACGCTTCACCCACTCAAAAACTTACCGCATACCTATGAAAGCAAGAACTTTAACCGCTGTTCTGGTGTCTCTCCTCACCTTCGCTGTCACCACCACTTCGTGCGAAGATATGCTTACGCCCGATATGACCAGTGCCTCCGATACCGACCGCACCATCAGCGACACACTTTTCAACTATCTCGGCATACTGCGTAGCGTGCAGCAAGTGGCTGAGCAAAACGTCATACTTGGCGAGGCTCGTGGCGACCTTGTCACCACCACTTCCTACACCAGCGATTCTATCGACCGTATAGCCAACTTCCGACAGCCCATCGATGGCGAGTGCCAACTGCTCAACCGTGCAGGCTACTACAACGTCATCAACCACTGCAACATCTATCTTGCAGCGGTGGACTCCACCAAGACGCTCAACTACAACGACTTGATGAAAAAGGAAGTGGCACAGGTTATTCTCATCCGTGCATGGGCGTATATGCAACTCGTGCAAAACTATGGCCGCGTGCCTTTTATCAGCGTACCCGTAACCAGTGCCGGCACCGGTTGGGAAACCAACCCGGCCGAGGGGTGGGTGTCGCTTGAGGCCGGCGAGGAAAACCTCCTCAACCGCCTCAACAACGCTACAAGCGGCGAACTATGGCGAGCCTATGAGTATGAGTATAAAGACGGACTGCCACAATACGGTGTATATTACTATGACGGACAGAACACGATGTCAAGCAAATTAACGTTGTTCCATGCCGACATCATTATGGCAGAACTCTATCTCCTCTGTGCACAAACCAAAGCCGACTACGAGAAAGCCGCCGAGTACTACTATAACTACTTCTCCGACAAGAGCGGACGCGGCTATTGCTATGGCTATATCACTAACTATCGTGCACAATACAGCGAGTCGCTCTTCGGCGGACGTCGTAGTTACAGTGTCAACGTTGATAGCTGGGTGAACCAAAACTATGGTGCAAGTTATGGCAATACCACCACCGCCAACGCCGTGACGTTCGTTCCCTCTGCCGCAAGTACCAACTTCGGACTCGTGCTCAAGCGTATTCCCGAAATCTTTGGCTTTGAACTTAGCTCAAGCACCACTACCAGCAACGTTGAAATGGACGACCCCGATGATGACTATGTGTCCGACGTAGGTGCCGTGCGCGTAACAGGTGCTAACTATAAGAAACGCCAACTCGCACCCTCCGAGGGATATGTAGCACTCAATAAGGCACAACTCAATGCTATCAACGACGACCGCTCCACCGAAGACGTGATGAAGTATCCCGACGATCTCGGCGATGCACGCCTCGCAGGTGCTTCACCACTCGTGCGTACCGATGAGGGGCGTATACGGTTTATTCAAAAATTCACACCCGGAAAAGTCAATGGCGACGGCGTATCCACAGGTGGCTATACCTTCCGCTATTCTATTCCGCTCTATACCACCATTCAGCTCTACCTACACTTCGCAGAGGCTATCAACCGCGCAGGTTTCCCACGTTATGCCTTCGCTATCCTCCACGACGGGCTCAACACGCTCTACCTGCCCGACAACCAGATAAACCTCACCACCGGCGAAATACCCGGCCTTGTTTGGAGGCTTGACTCAGAGGACGAGGACAACCACGTTCGTACCTTCCGCTGCACCATCGATTCCGTTAACTACGCCTTTGGCACAGCAGCCTTCAAGGGGGCAAACCACATCTCGCCCTATGAACTGATGATGTCGTCCGAGAAGACGTGGCTCAACTTCAGCGATGAGAGCTACTGGCGCAACCAACTCGGCATCCACGAAATGGGTTGCGGCTTATCCACACGCGGCAACACCGAGTACACCTACGAAAATGTAGTGGCGCAGCGCATTGCCGACGAAGCCGTACGCTCCGGCCTCTCACTGGCCGAGGCTGCCAGCTACGCACGTCGTATGATGGACGGTGAAGACGGCAGTAGCGGCGACGGCAGCGACGACGAGGAAGTTTGGGACAGCGTCTATCTACCCATAGAAGTACCCACCGACGAGATGCTCGCTGCGCAAATCAATGCCGTGGAGACACTTATTGCCGATGAAGGTGCCCTGGCACTCAGCTTTGAGGGCTTCCGCTACTACGACCTAATGCGTATGGCGCGCCACAAGAACCAAGACTCCTACCTCGGTGCTAACTACGGCTCCGTATGGATGGCTTGGCTCATTGCACGACGCGACCTCAGCCTCAAACCATACGAACAGCCTACAAACCTCGGAAATACCACGGTATTCAACTACCTCTCCGATGAGCAGAACTGGTATCTGAAAAGCCCCTATTAAATCAAAGACTTACGCAGGTAATACAGCAATACGCGTCAATTACTTTGCTAATTAGTTCTCTGAAAATTAGAGGGCACGTAAAATTCGAAGTGAACCCCGAAAGTTATTCCAAAAACTTTCGGGGTTCACTTCTTTCTGATACCTCCTTCTAATCGCTCGTCGCCCATTGGGAGCGCAGGCATCTGGGAGCGCAGGCGGCTCGCCTGCATTCACTGGGAGCTCTGGCGTCTGGGAGCGCACGCGGCTCGCCTGCACTATCTTGCACGCGGGCCGCGTGCGCTCCGGCATAAGGCTCGCCTGCTCCGAAATTTTGCTCCAGTCGAAGTCGAGGCTGGCATTTGTCAGCAACACTTGGCGCAGCTCGTCGGTGAACTGCGGTATCTCTATCTGTTCCTCAAACAGCCCGCCGTTGGTATAGGGGAAGGCTTTCAGGTCGTCTTTCAGATACTTTGGAAGAAATTGCAGGTTTTCTTTATATAAAGGCAGTTCCGAAGATAGAGGAATATTCGGGTTACGAATAGGAGACCGTTCTCAATTCTACGTTCTGCTACAAATTGCCTAAAAGAACACCCGACTCGGAGCCACCGCCTGTTTCGTGACTCATCGTCGGATGCAGAGGTAGGCATAATATTCTTGGATAAATTGTACTATTTGAAATCTGACTACGATTATTCTCTCAGTTTGTAAGTACGATTTCTATTTCCTCCGCAAGAGACAAGAATACCCTCATCCACTAACTGATAGAGAAGCACCTTTGTTCTTGTTGTACTAGAATCAAGAAGTTTTACAAGATCCTCAGTTTTTGCCTCACCATTTCTACGAATGTAGTCAATAACTATCGTCCGTTTATCGTCCGTCCTTATCGTCCGTTTATCGTCCTCCCTTATCGTCCGTTTATCGTCCGTTTTGCTGTTATCGTCCGTTTTTTTATTATCGTCCGCTTTTATCGTCCGCTTCGACTGTGTCATTTTACTCATGTCTATAGTCAATGTTGTGCGTGAGGGAGCATATGAAACTTGGTATTCAGGCTGTGAACAGAGTTCCGATTTACAAATATCAAACAAATCTGGGATGCCACTTCCAGCCCGTTCTCCGAAGTCAAGCAGGCCAAACATCTTCATAATGGTGGAATTTCGTGCGTCAGAAGTTCCACCGCTCAAAGCAGTTTTAAGTCCAGGTCTCATATCACCCGGATTGGCAAATGTGAGCGAATCTGGCCGACGGATGATTACAATGCCTTTTTGACCATAGTAATCGGAGTGGGCCAGCGTATTGACAATCATTTCACGCAAAGCCTTATGCATAGGAACTTCATCTTCCCGACTCCCATCCTGGCTGAGTTGGAATGGCACGGGGAAAGCACTCCGTAATCGATGATATACATGGAAGAAAAAGTCGAATAAGTTGCCGCTCCAATCGCCAGAGGATGATACTATCCGATGTGTCCATCGGATCTTTGAGTCAAGTTGCTCACGGTAATCGAGGAAATAGTCAGGCATCTCTCGCATAATGTCATACTCATGCCCAAACATCAGCAGTCCTGCTACCGTCGGATACACACGACCATCCTCACGGTCGAAGCCCATAGCCCCAATACTGCGCAGGAACATTTCATCATCCTGTTTGCTCCACACATGGCCGGCATGTTTCCCGTTGAAGTAGTTGCGGTAGTCATGCACCGTATTCATATCGAATACCGACATATCCAGCCCCTTAAGCACATTTGTATCTGGAGTCGATGTAGTAGCATCACGGTATATAGCCGCAATTTGGTCACGATTGCACAAATGGTCACCTTCGCCATAACGTACATAAGTCCCGCGCATTGGGTCTTGTCCAATATACACAGGTCGTATGGTGCGGTCTGCCCGAGGAACTTCAATCACGACAATTTGTTTGCCTTCAACCTCCTGGTCATATACCATGTTATTAGTCAAAATGTTGACACTTACCTTCTGACGGTTATTCACCATATTCCAGAAGTCGCCTATCAGTTTATGTGAATCCTCAACACCCTTCACAGAAAACGAGTGGTCATTCTCTTCCACGACTCCAAGCAGGATAATTCCTCCTTCTGTATTGGCAAATGATGAATAGGTTTCCCAAATACTATTGGGAATCTGGTTCTTTGCCGTTTTTGCCTCTATACGATGATCTTCCTGATACGCCGTAAGATTGTTGATGTCTATTTTCATACCATTATAAACGCTTTGTTTTTAACTTTAGTATTCTGTGATCATGGAATTAACAACCCTCTATATTCAAGGTTATGAATCATGGCCTCACTGCATGATGGATGTCCGTATCGAATTTTTCGGACGTTTTTCTTTGTTATTCTTGTGGAGACTCTTTATACTCCTTTAATTGTATTAATATATCTTCGTACTGTTTTATCCTTTCTTCCATAAAAGTCCTATACTGATCATATAACACACACACCTTTTGGTGAATATTATCCATGTAAAATTGAATTGTATCAATGAGTCTGATAAATCCAAATAGGTTTACAACACTCACAGCCCAATCACATGTTTTATACAATACAATCTGAGTCATAAATGACTTGTCTTTATGGGCATCCAATTTATGTCGAATACTTCCTGCTTCTTTTTTGTCAATCATCTTTCCAAGGAGAGACTTAACCCCCTTCCAAAAAGAATCAAGTTCTTCTTTATTAACTATATCCTCTGGATATAATCTCATTTCATGAGACACCTTTTTACTAAAGTTATTGTCCTTAGCCTCATAAAGTATTGTATAAGCATGCTTGCACAGCATAACTCGTTCCGTGTCATTATGGGCTTGAAATATACATATCATTGTCATCAATGCATCCATTTGAAGAAGTGTCAGAAAGCCCATCATGTCATATACGTTTCTATGAGTTTGGATAACATTCAACCACTTTTCTTCTGCAAAGGTATCCATTTCCTGCTATATATTCAGCAATTGCCCTCATTTCCCTGCTTCGTCAATGCGACACCCAAAGCCACCCAATTTTCTTTGTAACTAAATGATTTTCAATAGTCGCTATT
>CALFJG010000029.1 GCA_937877625.1 uncultured Prevotellaceae bacterium | reverse complement strand
TATCGGCATTGCGGAAGATAATTTTTGCTCATTTGAGTTTTAGCGGACACCAATATTTTTATTTAGGTGGGGAGGAATTTTTTTCTTCCTCGGATGAATTGTATAAAGTGTGACTATATTTATACAAATAAAGCCTATACGTGCAAAAATATAGACTTAGTTTGTAAAAATATAGTCACAATTTGAATTCTTCGTGCCTATGAAGAAAAAACTGGTCGCGCACGAGCGAAACGAGGTCGGACTTCTTTTCAAAAAGGTGGCACTATGTCGTTTCGTTGTCGTAGGGTGTGTGGCAATAGTGCTTTAAGGGAATGTTTCCTTGCAACACTCCGAGTGCATTCTGCGCCAAGGCAGCGAGTTCGTCCTCACCGGGAAAGACTACAACCGGTGCAAGAAACCCGATGCGCCGTATGATTTCTTCAGTGACGTATTTCACGTGTGCCACACCGCCTGTGAGCAAGATGGCATCCACCTTTCCGCAGAGCACAGCACTCTGTGCTGCAATCTCCTTGGCCGTCTGGAAAATCATAGCGTCAAGCGACAGTCTGGCGTCCCTATCACCATCATTGATACGTTGCATCACTTCTTTCATATCGCTTGTGCCGATGTATCCTTGCAAGCCGCAGGTGCGTGTGACGTGATGGAGCAGTTGTGCCTCGGTATATTCTCCGCTGAAACACAGGCGTATCAGTTTCGACACGGGGAGCGACCCGCTGCGGCTCACGCTAAAGGCTCCCTCGCCGTCGAGGGCATTATTCACATCCACGGCACGTCCGTAGCGATGTGCCGCCACACTTGTGCCGCTTCCCATGTGGCAAATGATAAGTCGCAAGTCCTCGTAGCATCGCCCCACCGACTCAGCATAGCGTCGCGCCACGGCACGCTGGTTGAGTGCGTGCCAGATACATTCTCGAGTGATGTGTGGGCTTCCGCTAAACTTTGCCACGTCTTCCAGCTCTGTAACCACGCCGGGGTCGGCCATCATAGCGGGGCAGCCACAACGTTGCGCTAATTCGTAGGCAAGGATGCTTCCGAGGTTGCACGGGTGCTGACGCGGCGCGTGGCGTAGGATGTGGCACATCGCCTCGTCCACCTCATACACCCCGCCCTCTAAGGGCTGCAACAGCCCGCCGCGCCCCACTACGGCATCGAACTGGAACGGCACGCCGGCCTCCTCCACGGCACGCACCACGAGGTCGCGGCGAAACACGCGCTGCGCGCTGACGCTGTCAAATTGAGAGAGTTCGGCGGCGGTGTGTTGTATAGATTTCTGCAAGAGCGGCTGCACGTCGTCGTACACGCCAAACTTAGTACTCCCCGCACCGGGGTCAATAGCCAGTATTCTCATTGTCTTAAGAGGTCATTAGTATGTTAAGGGCTGCTGTGGCGAGGCTTAGATATTTTGTCTCGGCCTCATCGCCGCGCGAGGTGAGTACGACGGGGTGGGTGGTGCCTTGCAACAGCCCTGCCTGCCGTGCGTGGGCAAAAAAGGTGAGTGTCTTATATAGCGTGTTGCCAGCCTCAAGGTTGGGCATTATCAAGCCGTCGGCCAGTCCTGCTATTGGCGAGTTGATGCCTTTTGTACGCAAGGCCACGGGATCTACGGCAGTACGCACGTCAAGCGGGCCATCAATAATAGTAGTACCCCACAGCCCTGCCGCCGATTGCCGGGAGAGCGTGCGATAATCTGTTGTAAGGGGGAACTTCGGGCTTACCTTTTCAGAGAAATGCACCAAGGCGATGCGTGGTGCGTTGATGCCCAACAGTCTCAGCAACTTATCCATATAGCGCACCTGAGCAAGGCGTTGCTCGGCGTTAGGTTCGGGAATGACAGCCACATCGCCATAGACCAGCAAGCGGTCAAAGCCTGGGATCTCGGCCACGGTGAGGTGCGTCAGCACACTGCCTTGCGGGAGTAGTCCACCCTGCTTGTTCAGCACGGCATGAAGCAAGTTGTCGGTGTGCAACAACCCTTTCATCAACAGGTCTGCCACCCCCTCGCGCACCAATGCCACGGCACGACCCGCCGCCTCGTCCTCGCCCTTTGCAGGCAGCAAACGAATGAAGCGGGAGAGGTTTGCATAAGAGGGATGGGCAACAACATTGGTGGCCTCGCCCACAAACACCGCCTCGACAAAGCCTTGTTCTATGGCCTGAAAAACAGCCTCTACCGTCACAGCATCGGCCTCTCCCGCCACGGCCACGCAAACGCGCCGCGCGCTACGGGAAAGACGCGCCGTCAAGGCAGCAAAAGAACGGATGGGAGTGCTGTCCATCTACTTGAACTGTTTACCGTAAAAAATGATAGACAAACGATTTTTCAATGCCGCGAAGATATACCTAAAATCCCCTTTGCGCAAGTTGTGCCCAAGTTCCCACAGTGAGCGTCGTAGGCGTATCCACGGGTGGTTCCACCCCTGTATCTTATACACCCGCTCGCGGTGGGGAATGTGTTCTATGACGTAGCGTGGGTGGCGCAAGGGAAACTGCATCTCGTAGCGCGGCATAGTAAAGATGCGACGGAGACCGGGTGGCAGATCCTCGGTCGTGCCGCCGAAATGGGTACTCTCGGGAAGTATGCCAATGTTATTCACTTGGTTGCGCTTGGGTACGATAGCCATTTGATTGTTGAGCTGCAAGGCGGCAAAGAAAATACTCTCAAAAAAAGCCTTGCCCGATGCGCGGTGCGAACGACACATCGGCAGGAAGTCCTTGCGCAAGCGACGCTCACGCACCCACCGCTCTAAATCGGCCATTGCCTGTGCATCGTCAAGGAAATTGTAGTGTTCCTCCCACTGCTCAAAAACACGCCGCCACGAGGCCCAGCCCGAGATGCAGAAATTGACGGAGAAGAAATAATCCTCGGCCACATCAGGAGTAACGCCTTCGTTGTTGAAACCCTGTATCATTCCTATGCGAGTGTCGTGTTCGTAACGGTCGAGCATCTCTTTACAAAAGGGGAGGAACGACTGTGTAGGCACATCGTCGTCTTCCAACATCACGAGTTTATCGGTGAGTGAAAAGCCCCAGCGAATGGCATAGTAATTGGACGGGTCGCACCCAGCATTCTTCTCTTGATAGTTGGTATGAACCTCACATTCCCAATCCACCTGCTCGACCACCTTTCGACAAGCCAAGATGTCAGGCATATCGCGCTCGTTGCGTGGGCCGTCTTGATATAAGAAAAGGCGTGCGGGGCGTGCTATACGAACTTGTTTAAAGACTTTCTCCAATACGTCGGCACGGTTGAAGAAAAGGATTAGCAACGAAAGGTCTATCTTTGCAGGGTGTTTCATAAACTATGCCTTTTTTTCTTTACTGCAAAAATATGCAATTAAGGTCGGATGTAAAGCACACGAAATGAAAAAGCGGCTTTATCACTTCGTTACACAAGGAGTTTAGATGGTAATTATAGAAAAAGGAGCGTATCGGAGCATACCTTAACGGTGCTATCCTTATTCCTCACCTGCAAACAAGGGGTCCCAGGCGGGAAGTAGCACGGGGGTTTGGTTGAGTAGGGCGAGCGTAGCCTCGGGTACAAAGCGGCGTTCCACCACGAGGCGAAACATATAGGCATCGAACCAGTCGTCGGTCATAATAAGATGGCCCGCCTTTCCACTTGAAGCCCCCCAGGTGTTCTCCACCTTCCACTTTATGGGCTTGCCATCGGTAGCCAAATCTACCGCCATCAGTGTCATAGCGTGACTGGAAGCAGAAGCGAACGTGCGGATGCGGTCGGCCTTGTTCATAGGAAAACTGGTACCAAAGAGCGTTTCGTAGTCGTAGTTGCTGAGGCTCAACACGCCTGTTTCGCTGTCGTATTGTTTACCCACGTCGCAAGAGAAATACATCATTGTAGAGTCCTTGATGCTGGCAATGGCTATGGGTTTAATGTCTTCCATCGGCAGGTTGAGGAATGTCCAGCGATGGCCGTCATAGACGTGTTGGTCGTAGGCTATAGTATATGTCTTATAATACGGGCGGGAGGGATCGTTCATCAACATCACGTAATTATTCATCAAGTCCCAACCCACATACTCTTGATAGAACGACTGCGGCGTGTATTGCTTCGTCTCCATAGGCGTGCCATCGGCCTTACGGCGTGTCCACGTGAACTGCTGTGGCGGCTCACCGAGACAGAGCGTAAGGATATGATAAACCGTGGCGAGCATCTCTATCTTGCGATTTTGTAGGTCGCCAGGGCGTTTTGTCTTTGCCATCTCGCGCAGTTCCAGCCCCCACTCGCGGAGTTTGAGCGAAAGTATGTTTGACATCCGCGAGGTGTTGTTGGCATTATAGCGTTCGGGCATCACCTCAGCAGGCACAAGGCCATATTTTGTCACCAAGTCCTGCACCCCGCAAAACGTACCGCCATCGGAGAGGGGGTTCTTAAAGAGCCACTCTACGGTACGGTCGTCCATAGGCTTAGCGGCATTGTCGATGATGGCTTGGAGGAAAAGATTGCTCTTCTCCAGCTGGTCGTAGAAGAACACATAGCTCGGCGAGAAGAAGAACTGCCCGAGGCTGAAGTGCTTAATAGCACTGGCGCGCATCACATTAAGGCCGGTAAACAGCCAGCAGCGGCCACTTGATTTTTGGTCGGCAATGCCTTGCGAGGGTACGCTGTTTGAAAAATGGGTGTCGTATGTAGCAGGATTGTCGGCGGTGCGAGCCAATTGGTTGATGGACGTACCGGCCAGAGCATTGCCTAAGGCACGATCCGCAGCAGTGGAGGATGCTGCGCTGCGAATACGTGACAAAACGTCGGGAGAGAGGCTTTGCGACGCAACAAAAAGCGGAAGAACCGATAATAAGAGTGAGAGTGTCTTCTTCATAATTTGTCGTTGTTCGTTTAACAATTAAAGACTGATTGGGGCTTGTTGTATTTTCTGAAAACGAAATTGAAAAGCAGATAAAAGAGCACGCCCGTGATCCAACCGCCGAACACGTCCACCAAGTAATGTGCGCCGATATATACCGTTGCACCGCACAATAATATATATAAGGGAAGCATACCGTAGAACACGGCTCTTTTCTGTTGGTAAAAGAATATCATCAGCACCGTGGCCATTCCTACATGGCTTGAGGGGAAGGCGGCTACGGGTCGTTCACCACCCTCGTGCGCCAGTTCTACGAGGCTATGGAAAAAGCCCGGTACATCGTTGCCCACGATGGCGGCATCGGGGTGGAGATTAAAGTAGTAGCCCAACTCGGGGAAAGGGCCTTGGGCAATATGCGAAGCATCAATGGCACCAAAATAAAACTGCGGCCCAGCCACTGGCAAGAAGAGATAGATTACATAATAGGCAAAGAAGCCTGCCGTTACTACAAAGACCGTGCGCTCGAGTTCCTCTTCCTTACAAAAGAACGGCACGAGGGCACAAAGTGCTATCATCAAGAAATAAGAGGCGTAGCCTGCGTTGAAGAGTTCGCTCCATATCTGCCCTCTCAGCCACAGGCTCATTTCGTACGCAGGCTCACAGCCAAAAAGAGTGAGGTCGGCAGAAGCGAAGAGATGGTCGAGATTGGCAAAATGACGGCTGAACTCAAAAGTTTCGGGATACCACACACTGAGCATCACCAACGGAAAAGCCATACGCAGGAGTTTTGTCCAACGACTTGGCCACATCATATAAAAAGTGGCAAACAAAAAAACACCCGCTACCGCTGCCATACGCAAAGCAATCATCTGCCAAGGTTGCGCCATTCGTTCCCATAAGCAAAGAAGCAACAGGGAGGTAAAAACGACATACAACAGCGTCGCATAGTCAACGAGGAGGAGTTTCTTCATTTAGTGATTAGCCATTTCAAGTTTTAAGGAAGTCTCACACTTTCTTATCATATCCACCTTTCGCGCTTATACCACGCCACGGTTTCCTTAACGCCGCGCTCAAGCGAAAATTCAGGCTTGAAGCCCAGCTCGGAACTGGTGCGCGAGGTGTCGCAGCGCCAGTCGCGTTGTGCCAGGGTATAGTACTTGTCCATATTAAGAGTGGTGCAGCGTCCACGCAGGGAAGCCCATCCACCATTCAACCAACAAACTAAACGCAGAACAAAGAGCGGAGCTGTGATGTGGAGTACGTGCTTCCTACCTATCTCGCGCTGTAGCAAATCGGAAAACGTGCGGCTATTGTATTCCCCGCCATCGGTAAGGTAATATGCCTCACGGCTTTTGCCTCGCGTCAGAGCAAGCAAGGCAGCGCGAGCCACGTCTTTACCATACACAAAAGTGATAACCTGCGGCTTGTAGCCCACAGCAAAGTCGATGCCTTGCTTGATGCTCTTGGCCATCAAGAAATAGTCTTTCTCACGCGGTCCATAGACCCCCGTGGGACGAAGGATGATGTAGTCCAAACCAGTAACCGCCGACAAGGTTTGCTCGGCAGCCCATTTGCTTTTGCCATAATTGCTGTTTGGCGCAGGCTTATCTTTACTCTCGCCCATTACAGAAAGCGAACTGACAAAGACGAAACGTCCACGAAGCGTTTTCGTTTCTGTTAAGGCCTCTGCCAAATGGCGCGTGCCGTCGCAGTTTATGCGGTAGAAATCTTGCATACGCGCTGCCTTCGTCACGCCGGCCAGATGTACGACACCATCGAAGACACCCGCTGCTTGCAGGCTCTCCCTCAAGGATGAAGGATTGCTTAGGTCTAAGGTGATAAAATGGATGCGCTCATCGGTAAGCCATTGCTTGCTTGATGTAGGGCGCATCGCAGCCCACACCTCAGCACCCGCCGAGAGAGCTTGCTCTACCACAAAACTGCCGATAAAACCGCTCGCACCAGTCACTAATATGCGCTTCCCGTTTATTTTCATAGTGCAAAAGTAAGGCAAAGCAACTGCTGTGAAAAACAAAACACATAAGTTTTTATAGCTAACTGCTTAGGATTTTTGTACTTTTGCCATCAAACGTCAAGATCTAAATAGCAGATGTTTTTTCATTTGCTTGTACCGATGCTGAAGTTTCTTCCTGACTTCAAACTATACGTAGCAGGTGACGACCACATTTACTTTGCTGGCCTGTTACGCAAAATCGTTGAGAAAGTAGCTGGAGGACAAGTTAAACTCGCGGCGATTTGCTTACTTTTGCGCTGGAAACGACACACTCCTTTTTTTTAATAACGGAAACAACATACTCCTTTTAATAAATATGGACTATAACTTCACAGAAATCGAAGCCCGCTGGCGTAAGCGGTGGGCAGACGAGAAAGTTTATGAAGTAAAAACAAACGCGAGCAAACCTAAGTACTACGTACTATCTATGTTCCCCTATCCCAGCGGCGCAGGGCTTCATGTGGGTCACCCACTGGGCTACATCGCCGCTGATATTTATGCCCGCTATAAGCGTAACTGCGGGTACAACGTGCTGCAACCGATGGGCTACGATGCCTACGGATTGCCCGCCGAGCAATACGCCATTCAGACAGGGCAACACCCCGCCATCACCACCGAACAAAACATTCGCCGCTACCGCGAGCAACTGGATCTCATCGGTTTTAGTTTTGACTGGAGTCGTGAGGTGCGTACCTGTGACCCAGCTTACTATAAGTGGACGCAATGGGCTTTCCAAAAAATGTTTTCTTCGTTCTATTGCAACCGCTGTGGAAAAGCACAACCGATAGAGATACTTCAGGAACGTCTTTCACAGAAAGGCACTATCGGACTTGACGTAGCCCAGGGAGAACCGCTGGAAATCACCGCCGAGGAGTGGAATGCTATGACAGAAAAGCAACAGCAGGAAGTGCTGATGAATTACCGCCTCGCCTACCTCGGTGAAACAATGGTAAACTGGTGTGCGGGTCTGGGTACAGTTTTAGCCAACGATGAGGTGGTTGACGGGTTGAGTGTGCGTGGCGGTTTTCCCGTGGAGCAACGTAAGATGAAACAGTGGTGTCTGCGTATCTCTGCCTACTCGCAGCGTTTGCTTGATGGTCTCAACACGATAGATTGGAGCGACAGCATAAAAGAAACACAGCGAAACTGGATAGGGCGCAGCGAAGGTGCTGAGATGCAATTCAAGGTGAAAGGGAGTGAGGAAGCCTTTACTATCTTTACCACCCGCGCAGACACCATCTTTGGTGTCACATTTATGGTGCTTGCTCCCGAGAGCGAGATGGTGCAGAAACTCACCACCACTGAGCAAAAAGCATCAGTAGAAGCCTATTTAGAAGAAGTGAAACACCGCACGGAGCTTGACCGTATGGCAGGCAAGAAAGTAACGGGCGTGTTTACTGGCAGTTACGCCATCAATCCGTTTACGGGCGACGAGATCCCCGTGTGGGTGAGCGACTATGTGCTGGCAGGCTATGGCACCGGGGCTATTATGGCCGTTCCCGCCCACGACTCCCGCGACTATGCCTTTGCTAAGAGATTTAACCTGCCGATAGTGCCACTCGTAGAAGGTTGCGACGTAAGCGAAGAGAGTTTTGATGCCAAGGAAGGCATCGTCACCAACTCGCCCGCCACAGGCAAGCAGTCGCTCAACGGCTTTTCGCTCAATGGGCTAACGGTGCAGGAAGCTATTGCCGCCACAAAACATTTTGTGGAAGAAAACGGATTGGGACGTGTCAAAGTGAACTACCGCCTGCGCGATGCTATTTTCAGTCGTCAACGCTATTGGGGAGAGCCGTTCCCAGTATATTATAAAGATGGTATGCCTTATCTGATACCCGAAACGTGCTTGCCCCTGGAACTGCCCGAAGTGGATAAGTTCCTACCCACCGAAACAGGCGAGCCACCGCTGGGCAACGCGAAGAAATGGGCTTGGGATACGAAGTCAAACACTGTAGTAGATAATTCTCTGATTGACTACATCTCAGTATTCCCCCTTGAACTATCTACAATGCCAGGCTTTGCAGGCAGTAGTGCCTACTACTTACGCTATATGGATGCCCGCAACGACAAAGCACTTGTATCCGTTGAGGCCGACAATTATTGGCGCGATGTAGATCTCTATGTGGGAGGCTCGGAGCACGCCACGGGGCATCTTATCTATTCGCGCTTCTGGAACAAATTCCTCTTCGACCTCGGTGTGTCGTGTATGGAAGAACCTTTCCGTAAGTTGGTGAACCAAGGAATGATACAAGGCCGCTCCAACTTTGTATATCGCATCAAAGGCATGAACACATTTGTTTCTTTTGGGTTGAAAGAACAATACGATGTGACACCCATCCACGTAGATATCAGCCTTGTCGGCGCAGGAGACGTATTGAACATAGAGGCTTTTCGCGCTTGGCGGCCTGAATACGCCGAGGCAGAGTTTGTGCTTGAAGATGGCAAATACATTTGCGGATGGGCGGTAGAAAAGATGTCAAAGTCAATGTTTAACGTGTCCAACCCCGACCAAGTGATTGCCCGCTATGGAGCGGACACATTACGCCTTTACGAAATGTTCCTCGGCCCTATCACACAAAGCAAGCCTTGGGATCAAAACGGCATTGACGGCTGTGCACGCTTCTTGCGTCGCGCTTGGAATCTTTTCTTCGATAAAGAGGGCCGCTTCGTCATCACCGATGAGACACCGACGAAAGAGTCGCTGAAGAGCATTCACAAACTCACAAAGAAAGTTTCCGAAGATATGGAAACAATGAGTTACAACACGAGTATCGCAGCCTTTATGATTGCCGTGGGCGAATTGGCTAATCAGAAGTGCCATTCAAAAGAAGTGTTGGAACGCTTTGTGACACTACTCTCTCCCTTTGCTCCATTTGTGGCATGCGAGTTGTGGCAGTTGATGGGACATAACGATTTGGTACTCGACGCTCCTTGGCCTACTTGGGACGAAGCCTATCTGAAAGAAGACACAGTGCGTATGGCCGTAAGTTTCAGTGGAAAAACACGCTATACGATAGATGTCCCCACCGATGCCTCCAACGATGAAGTGGAGCGTATGGCTCTTGGCCACGAGGCGGCCGAGCGATATATGGCAGGCAAGCAACTTGTCAAGGTAATTGTTGTTCCTAAACGCATTGTTAATATCGTACTGAAATGACCACCATAAAAACAAACTATTTCCAAGAGGTACGCGATTACATCTCTATTACGTTCGGCCTCTTTATGTACGCCACGGGTGTGACGTGCTTTCACTTGCCATACCAAATCACCAGTGGCGGAGTGGCAGGTATAGGTGCCTTACTCTTCTATGGCTTTAACTTCCCGCAGGCCTACACCTTCTTTATCATCAATATCTTCTTGCTCATCTTAGCCATCAAAGTGTTAGGCTGGCGTTTCTGCATCAAAACAATCTATGCCGTTATCACACTGACTATTCTGCTTGAGGTGATGCGCCTTGCTATGCTGTCATACGGAGCAGCACACAACGAGTTGGTGCTTTCACCGCAAGGACTACCGCAGATTGTGAAAGACGATGCCTTTATGTCGTCTATACTTGGTGCAGCGATTGAAGGCATAGGCTTAGGCATAGTGTTCTTAAATAATGGCTCCACAGGTGGCACCGACATTATAGCCGCTATTGTCAACAAGTATCGCGACATTACGCTCGGACAAGTGATTATGTTCTTTGATATCCTCATTATCACCAGTAGCGGTTTGTTGCCAGGCGTAGGTATCCCACAAATGCTCTACGGATATTGTACACTGTTTGTGGCCAGCTTCGTTTTGGACTATGTGGTAGATCGCGGACGTCAGTCGGTGCAATTCTTTATTTTCTCGCGCAAATACGATGAGATAGCTGATGCAATCACATCCACCGGGCGAGGCGTAACAGTACTTAGCGGAGAGGGATGGTACACCCACACAGAGCGCAAAGTACTTGTAGTGTTGGCAAAAAAACGCGAGAGCACCAACATCTTCCGCTTTATCAAGAGCGTGGATCCTCAAGCCTTTGTATCGCAGAGCAAGGTAATCGGCGTATTCGGTCAGGGTTTTGACGTTATCAAAGCTAAGGCAAAGAAAACAGAGTAAAAGAAATATGACGAAACTCACTATTGCCGCCCAAGGAGGCCTCTGCAACCGCTTGCGCGTATTGCTCGGCGCACTCGCGTTAAGCGAAGAATGTCAAGTACCGACACGCTTGGTGTGGCATCCCGACTGGCAGTGTGAAGCTTATTTTGATGAATTATTTGAACCAGTAGAAAGCCGATGGTTGAGAGTAGTTACTGGCAGCTTTTTTGACCGTCCGTCTTCCCACAAAGAACTTTATCTGCCACAATGGTTGCGCGTACCTTTCTATCGTAAACAAATCAAGCTCTTTCATCCCGAACGCCACGGTGTCTTGTCAGAGATTGTGAAACAATATAAGAAGGTATATATAAATACTGGCTTTTATATCCACCCCTATTCCACCGCTCATATTCAACGGCTACGCCCTATTCCAGAACTACAGTCACAGATAGATGCTACCGTGGCGCGTTTCCCTAAAAACATTATTGGTGTACACGTGCGCCGCCGCGACAATACGTGGTCAAAAGATGTAAGCACCGATGCGGCCTTTATTAAGGCTATGGAACAGTATCCAGATGCCACGTTTTATATCGCCACTGATGACGAAGAAGTGAAATGGCGACTTAGAGAAGCATTTAAGGAACGCACGTTAACTCAAGAGACAGACGGACGGCGCGACAATGCGTTTAGCATAGGCGACGCAGTGGTAGATCTTTTCTGTCTGGCTCATACCAAGCGTGTGATAGGTAGTTATTGGAGCAGTTTTAGCGATATGGCTGCCGAGATAGGTAACATCCCCTTAGAAGTGGCAGGAAAACCCGAAACAAACAAACAGCTCTAATCCCCTCTATCTTTTTTTTGATTGTTTGAGGCGTAGCACGATGAACACTACCGGCATACCCGCACAAAACGGATTTGACGCTTTCCGCTGGATCGCCGCGCTTACTATAGTGGTGAGCCATTACTGCGTGCTTACGCAGACGAAGGTTTTAATTGTGCCTCCTACCAATGAAGCGGTACAACTTTTCTTTATCCTTAGTGGCGCACTCACCTACCGCAGTTTCGTGGCACACCCCGACACGCTTTCATTCTTCAAACGGCGCGCACGACGTATCTTACCCGCCTACTGGGGGACAATTATAATATGTCTGCTTATAGGTTTGCTCTTTACAAAGATGCCGCTGCGCGAGTTTGTAGTCCATCCTCAAACGTGGTGCTACCTTGCCTGGAACACCATTATGCTTGGGCACATGAATCCCGACTTGCCAGCCACCTTTGTTGACCATGTCCCACCAGCAATGGACGGCGCACTTTGGACAATGAAATATGAGGTGGTTTTTTATCTTCTCTTGCCGCTGCTGATACTGCTCATAACGGGGCGAAAGAAACTGCGCGCACTCCTTATTATATATATATTCCTCACATTAACGCAAATCGCACTGTCTATTATAGACTGGAATGTGCAAAGTGAGACAACCGCCTTGCTCGCCTCTCGCGGCGTGGCACAAGCCACTTGTTTCTTGGCAGGTATTATTGTGAGCGAGGCGTTCCCTATGCTTGTTGCTAAACGTAAGTGGCTATTACCACTAACTCTGGCATTGTGTCTGACAGCAACAATCGCATGGCCCGTATATATCGTATGGCCTTTGCTCTTTGCCACGGCAATAATCTTGCTCGGCACATTGTCGCCCAAACTTGGCATCTGCCGCCGCCTGCCGCCACTTACCTACGAACTCTTTTTAGTACACTTCCCCATTATACAAGCCTCTGTGGAAGCAGGCTTGCCCCAGCATCTCGGCACGTGGCCGGCTTTTGCTGCTTGTTTAGGACTGAGCCTCGCTATGGCCTATTTGCTCCATAGAAGTGTTAAACCTCTTACCAATCCCCGATGAAACCTATTGTCTTTGCTACAAACAACAGCCATAAACTTAGCGAAATACGCGCTATACTCGGTGCGCAGTTCAGCATAAAAAGCCTAAGCGACATCGGTTGCCACGCTGATATCCCCGAGACAGCCGACACTCTTGAAGGCAACGCCCTGCAAAAAGCACGTTATGTGTTTGAACACTACCACACGGCATGTTTTGCTGATGACACCGGTTTGGAAGTGACGGCGCTGAAAGGCGCACCGGGCGTACACACCGCACGCTATGCCTATCCCGACCGACAAGACACCGAGGCGAATACCGACCGTCTGCTCCGCGAACTGCAAGGAAAAGCCGACCGCAGTGCACGCTTCCGCACGGTGATTGCCTATATCGACAACAACGGCGAGGAACATCTTTTTGACGGCATAGTGGAAGGTCATATCACCACCGAGCGTCGGGGAATAGAAGGCTTTGGCTATGATCCCGTCTTCGCCCCCAACGACACAGGACGCACGTTTGCACAAATGGGAGTAACAGCAAAAAACAACATCAGCCACCGCGCACGTGCCGTGGCTAAACTCTGCGATTTTCTGAACAAACACCAGTAATGAGTAAAGGCTATTTGTAAGCCATATTCATCACGGACGGCTTAACACCCCTAACTACTAACAATAAACACCTAAACATTAACCAACAACCATTGCTCGCACTTCGCTTCTTAATCGAAAAGTCAATGGTTAATGCCTACAACGACTATGAGAAAATGGCGTATTGAAGACTCGGAAGACCTTTACAATGTAAAAGGATGGGGCGCAGGATATTTCGGAATAAATAAGGAGGGACACGCCTTTGTGTCTCCTAAAAAAAGTGGCGTGCAGGTTGACCTGCAAGAAGTGATGAACGAGCTTGAAGAGCGCGATGTGCCTGCTCCGGTATTGCTTCGTTTCCCCGATATCCTGGCCGACCGCATAGAGATGACAGCCAACTGCTTCGGCAAGGCACGCAAGGAATATGCCTATCAGGGCGAGCACTTTATCATTTACCCCATCAAGGTCAACCAGATGCGCCCCGTGGTAGAGGAAATCATTAGCCACGGCGCACGCTACAACCTCGGGCTGGAATGCGGTGCAAAACCCGAGCTACATGCAGTACTCGGTGTGAATATGGACAGCGATAGTCCTATCATTTGCAACGGCCATAAAGACCGCAACTACATAGAACTGGCTTTGTTAGCACAAAAGATGGGGAAACGCGTGTTTTTGGTGATAGAGAAACTCCCCGAGCTGCAAATCATTGCACAAGCGGCAGAGAAAATCGGTGTGCGACCAAATCTGGGCATACGCATAAAACTGGCAAGTAGTGGAAGCGGTAAATGGGAAGAAAGCGGCGGTGATGCAAGTAAATTTGGACTCTCGTGCAGCGAACTCCTACAAGCCCTTGACTGGCTTGATGAACACGGACTACACGACTGCTTGCGCCTTATCCACTTCCATATAGGAAGCCAAATCACTAAGATACGACGTATCAATACCGCGCTGCGAGAAGCAGCACAATACTATGTGCAACTCCGTACTATGGGGTGGCAGATAGAGTTTGTGGACTGTGGCGGAGGACTCGGTGTGGACTACGATGGAACGCGATCCAGCAACTCGCAAAGTAGCGTGAACTATACCGTACAAGAGTACGTAAACGACTGTGTTTATAACTTCGTAGATGCCTCCAACAAAAACGACATCCCCCACCCAAACATTATTACCGAAGGAGGACGCTCGCTGACGGCACACCATAGCCTGCTGGTGCTTGATGTAATGGAAAGCGTGCGGCTAAGTGAAATGGCACAAGATTTTCAGCCCAATGAAAATGCCCACCAACTGGTGAAAGACCTCACGGAGATATGGGACAAACTCTCCCCGCGCTCTATGCTTGAGGATTGGCACGATGCCGAGGATATACGCGCTGAAGCACTTGACCTCTTCCGACACGGCATTATCGACCTGCGTACACGCGCACAGATAGAAAGCCTATATTGGAGCGTAACACGCGAAGTAGATGAGCTCTCTCACCATCAAAAACACGTCCCCGACGAACTACGGGCTTTAGATAGTTTGATGGCCGACAAATACTTTTGCAATTTCTCTCTCTTCCAATCGTTGCCTGATGCATGGGGTATTGACCAAATCTTCCCTATAATGCCGCTGGCCAGACTTGAAGAAAAGCCCATGAGAAATGCCACCATACAAGACATCACTTGCGATAGCGACGGCAAAATAGATGCCTACGTAAATCACGACCAACAAAAGACTTATATACCTCTGCACGAAATAAAACCCGGCGAACACTACTATATTGGGGTATTCCTTGCTGGAGCGTACCAAGAAATCCTCGGAAATATGCACAACCTTTTCGGAGATACCAACGCGGTGCATATCTCTGTCGACGAAGAGGACTGGCATATTGACAAAACCATTGACGGGGAGACCGTGGCCGACCTCTTGGATTATGTGCAATACGATCCGAAACGTCTGGTGCGACGGTTAGAAACTTGGGTGACGCGTGCCGTAAAAGAAAAACGTATCACCCCAGAAGAGGGCAAGGAATTTATATCTAACTATCGCAGCGGCCTGTACGGCTACACCTATATAGAATAGTCCTTTCGCGATATTCGCTGTGTGAGAGCGATAAAGTCATCCACGCTCAGTTGTTCTGGACGCCGTGTAAACAAAGGCTCGGCAAGCATAGCGGAGTAGTCCGTGGTGCAGCCGCGTTCGTTATCGAGCTGAGCCAGCAAGCCACGTAGCGTCACGCGAAGCATCTTGCGCCGCTGGTTGAAAACAGTCTTCACAAGTCTGCGATATAGTCGTTCGTCGCAACCGGCTTCCGTACGGGCGTTACGTATAAGACGTATCACAGCACTACGAACCTTAGGCGGTGGGTTAAACACCTCGGGCTCTACCGTGAAAAGATATTCCACGTCGTACCACATCTGTACCAACGCACTCAATATGCCAAAAGCTTTTGTGCCTGGTTGAGCCGCCAAACGCTCTGCCACTTCTTTTTGCACCATTCCCGTACAACACGGAATAAGATCGCGGTACTCCGCTACACGAAGAAAAATCTGCGAACTGATATTATACGGATAATTCCCCGTTAGCACAAACGGTTCACCAAAGGTACGCTCAAGGTGCATCTTCAAGAAATCATCAGGTATGATGTCCTCGTCGGCCAACTGCGGAAAATGCTGCAAGAGATAGGACACACTCTCGTTGTCTATCTCTACCACACGCAGCGGCCTCCCTTTCTCCAACAAGAACTGAGTGAGTACACCCGTACCAGGCCCCACTTCTAAAATAGGCAGGACAGGACAAGCATCAACCGTGTCGGCAATACGACGGGCTATGCTAAGATCACAAAGAAAATGCTGACCTAACGCTTTCTTCGGACGAACGTAGCGCATGAAGAAAATTATTGTTCTTCACCGAAGTTGAGTTGCGCCTCTACGATAAGTTCCAAATCATCTATCGCAAACTCGGCATTATATTCCTTACGCGCCTTAGCGGCTATATGCTCTGCGACGGCTTCAAGGTCTATGTTTACATAGCCTTCATCATCGGCTTCGGCATCAAGCACACCGCTTTCGGCAAAATACTCTTCCGCTACATCAAGAATATAATAAAGGTCGTCCTCTGAGAAACGCGCTACAACGTCTGCAGGCAGATGCTCTTGAATATACGCAACCAACTGAGCATCCTCTTGGGCATCAAGCAATAATTCTTCGTCTATATTCATAAGAAAAGGTGTTGGGGCAGAGATTTCGTTGCAATTTTTCAATTATGCCAAAAGGCTCTCAATCTTTTCTACCAAAGAATTCTTAGGAGCTGCGCCAACTTGTTTTGCTACAGTTTCGCCATTCTTGATGAAAAGCAACGTCGGAATGTTGCGTATCTTATACTCCATAGCTAAATCCTCGCAAGCATCTACATCAACCGACACGAATTGTACTCGTCCAGAATACTCGGTATCAAGTTCCTCCACAATAGGAGCAAGCATGCGGCAAGGACCGCACCAGTTGGCATTAAAATCCACGACAACAGGCTGTTCAGCCTTCAAGACTTCCTCAAAAGCCGCTACAGAAGGGTTGGTAATCATAAGGAAAGGGAGATTTAGATAATTAGATAAAGTTCTTTTCACTATCTTATGAGCAAATGACGTGCCAAACCTGCTTCCGCGCTTTCCGCAATGAAACACCCGCATCATAGTTTCGTAATTATGGCCAAGAGTGTCCTAAATAATTTTTATTGCCGCCCGCTAAAAGTTATTTTGAGCGAAATAAAAAAATGCACCTTCTTTTTGGTCATAAAGTAAGAGTAAGAACTACAGTAAACAATATGCAAACCCGTATGAACATAGTGTTTGTGCGGGTTTGTTGTTCTAATACAGCCCTCTGGGGACGCAGCCTCTGGGAGCGCAGGCGGCTCGCCTGCATATAGGAGCGACAGGCATCCTCGCCTGCACGATTTTGCACGCCATCCGCGTGCGCTCCGATAGCCATCTCGCCCGCACAATCTTCTTTTGCATACCTTATTTGCCGCGTTTACATTTAATGGGCGCGATGTCTGTTGAAATCAGAAGGTTCAAGAGATTTCAGGCCTCTTTTTGGCAAAGTATCCAATAGTAATTATATCAAGAAAATGCTGTACCTTTGTGCCATAAACAACGATAAATAGACATAATGGCACAGGACATCAATCGGCTAAAGGTGGTTTTAGCCGAACAAAAGAGG
This sequence comes from uncultured Prevotellaceae bacterium, assembly GCA_937877625.1. GTDB lineage: Bacteria > Bacteroidota > Bacteroidia > Bacteroidales > Bacteroidaceae > Alloprevotella. Next base: position 2,199 of record CALFJG010000029.1, on the reverse strand, counting down.
ACGAATAAGTGGCTGGCTGAGCAACTTGGCAAAGACCCAACATCGGTGAGAAAGTGGTGTACCAATGCATCTTAGCCCAGTTTGGAGACCCTGGTGGAAATCGCCAGGAGTCTCAATGTGGATGTGAAGGATTTGCTTTGGTCAACAAAAGAGCGATAAACAAACAGCTGAAAATATGAGACTACCAATCAACATAGAAGAACTTCTGAACGGACGAGCTGTAGAAGGCGACCGCATTGAATACAAGACCGGCTGGAACCCCGATGCTATCTACCGCTCCATTTGCGCATTCGCCAATGACTTCGACGAAACAGGTGGAGGCTATATCGTGGTGGGAGTTAAGGAAGAGAACGGCCATGCCATAAGACCTGTTACAGGCATTGACACCAATCAGATAGAACCTATCGAGAAGGATATGGTGGGTTATAACAACCTGATGCGCCCGTACTATCAGCCGAGATTGTATATTGAGGAAGCAGACGGAAAGACAATTCTCGTCATCAAGGTTTCTCCCGGTGAGCGCAGGCCATACAAAGTGCCTGACCAAATAACGGCCAAGCAGAAGACATATAACTACTACATCCGCTACAACAGTAGCAGTATTGTTCCGAAAGACGAATACGAGCGTGAACTGATAAACCTCGCCAATCGTATGCCCTTTGATGACCGTGGAAACGACGACATCAAGCTGACGGATATATCGCCATTGCTCCTGCATAACTACCTCGTGAAAGTGAAGAGTAGCTTGGCTGACATCTCACTGACCGACCACATAGAGGATGTACTGGAGCAGATGGACTTATTAGAGATTGTGCCAGAAGGATGGCGCATCAGGAATGTGGCAGCGATGATGTTTTCGGAACGCCCTGACCGTTTCTTCCGTCAAGCGCAGATAGAGATAGTTATTTTCCCTGAAGGTAGAGAACGGAATCCCAATAACCTGATAGAGGTGAAACCCATCAGGGGCAGTGTGCCGCAGATGATAGAGAAGACGTTAAGCTACCTCAACACCAATATCATCAAGAAACAGATTATTAAGCCCAAGGACAGGGCGCAATCCATAACATTCTTCAACTACCCCTATCAGGCTTTGGAAGAAGCTGTCGTCAATAGTCTGTATCATAGAGATTGGACGATACGGGAGCCGGTTGAAATCACCGTAGAACCAGAGCGCATATCTATTCTCAGTTTCTCTGGCCCCAACCACACCATCCCGATGGAGGCTGTCCAGAAAGGCATATCGCTACGTTCACGTCGCTATCGCAATCGTCGGCTCGGGGAATTTCTAAAAGAACTGGAACTTACCGAAGGCCGAGCTACTGGCATCCCTACTATTCAGGATGAACTAAAAGACAATGGGTCGCCACAGGCAACCATTGAGACGGATGAAGAACGTACTTACTTCCTGATAGACATTCCGTGCCACCCAGCTTTCATAAAAGAACAGTTCGTACAGAAAAAGGATGGCGTAAAAGGTGGCCCAAAAGATGACCCAAAAGAAGTCTTAAAAGAAGTGTCTGATAGACAAGGTTTTATCTTACTTCTCATAAAGGGTAATGGCCTGATAACGATTCAGGAAATGTCCCAAAAGATAAAGGTGTCGGAAAAAACTATTAAGCGAGAGCTGGCTGTACTTCAAGAAAAAGGAATCTTGAGCCGAGAAGGTGGTCGTAAGGAGGGCAAATGGGTTATCATTAACAAGAAAGAATAAGTGGCCAAAGTAGTTCCTTATAACGATTTCCGTATTGCTTGCGTAATTGGCTATCGAAACTTTCGCCAAAAAGCTTGAGTACAGGCCCGGCGACCTCTACACCAGGATAAATGAGCATATCATAGATGAGCATACCGAAAGTGCCGAGAAATAGGGACGTTAATGCCCTTTGGCGAAAGCATTCAAGATAGTTTTTCAATGTAATTCGCACAACATATTTGTGCCACGCATTCCTAACTTATGATACTCATATATGGTTAGGTTCGAGGAGGTGAAGTAAGAGTAAGAACTACAGTAAACAATATGCAAACCCGTATGAACATAGTGTTTGTGCGGGTTTGTTGTTCTAATACAGCCCTCTGGGGACGCAGCCTCTGGGAGCGCAGGCGGCTCGCCTGCATTCTCTTGCACGCCATCCGCGTGCGTTCCGATAGCACACCTCGCCCGCACCATCTTCTTTTGCATACCTTATTTGCCGCGTTTACATT
>CALFJG010000028.1 GCA_937877625.1 uncultured Prevotellaceae bacterium | reverse complement strand
ACGCACTACAGCAAGCCTTAGACGGTACGAACTATCCGGGCTATAAGATTGTGGCCGGGCGCAGTATTCGTAAGATTACCGACCCCGAAGCCGTGATGAAACTTTTAGAGGATAACGGTTTTGCCCGCGATACCTTTGTAAAGCCAACGGAACTACGTACCATTACCGACCTTGAAAAGTTGATTGGTAAGAAACGCTTTGGCGAGTTGTGTAACGACTACATAGAGAAGCCGCAGGGCAAACCGACGTTAGCCCCGGAGAGCGACAAACGCCCGGCTTTCAATGCAGCGGCAGACGATTTTAGCGGTATTGATGTATGATTGTCAGGCTACGAGTTAGTAAGGTAGAGCAGGTAGTTTGCAATAACTACACGCTACAGGTTGAGCCGGAGGCGTTGGCCCAAATGCTTTCAGACATACCGACCAACGACTTACGCCAGATACTAAGAAAAGTAAAACCCTTATAAACAAGTAATATGAGAAGTAAGACAGCAAATTGGTTTATCGTCAAAATCCGTTACGAGAAAACGGGAGAGGACGGGCTACAGAAGAAAGTAACGGAAATCTACGTAGTGGATGCTGTTAGTTTCGGAGAGGCCGAAACCCGGATGATAACGGAATACATGGCCGCGTACATTAACGGCGAATTTGAGGTGCAGGATATTAGCCGCGCCGCCTTTAAGGAAATTTTCTTTAGCGACGAAGAGACCGCCGACAGATGGTATAACGCTAAGTTGGAGTTTATCACCATTGACGAAAAGACCGAAAAGGAAAAGCGCAGCGCAGTAACGTACTTAGTTCAGGCCGGTACTTTCGACAACGCCCTGAAAAGCGTAAACGAGGTTATGGGCGGTACGATGATAGACTACGTTACGGCCAAAATCGAAGAGACTAAGTTAATGGACGTTTTCGAGTATGCTAAGAAAGAGCAAGCCGAGAACGAGGATTAGAAAACCTATATGATTATCGGGTAAAACCTATATGATTATTAAGCAAAACCAATATGATTTTATAAACCCATTAAACAAGTTACACAATGGAAAAGTATTTATTTATCCCCCCCATGAGCGAGTTAAGGGAAATGGAAGTACCCGCTTTGCTCAAAATGCGTCAGGACATCCGCGCAAAACGAGACGAATTTAGGTTGAACGTCAACCAGACGGCAACCGAGTTGCAAACCCGAATCCTCAGAGAGCAGATAATCGAGCGTCGTAATTTCGATATGCGCCTCAATGAGTTAAAACGCCGACTGAAAGAAGAATCTTACGGCACACCCGCTGGCCGAATCGCTATTAGCGACATTAACGACGAAATTTCAAAACTGAAATTCGACTACAACCTCAAAGCGGAGGAACAAAACAACGAAATCCGAAAATCCGCAAACGACCGCGCGAGGCAGCTCGCTAAAATCCAACTTGATTACGAGAACGTGGAAATAGACATTTGCAAGGCCATCCGCGAAAAAGACGGTTTCAGGCAGTACGGATTAGGGCAGCAAGCAATTGTAAGAACTGCAAGCGACAATGCAGACGCACAAGAGTAAGGAACAACGCCGGAGCCAGTTAGTGAGGCTTACAGCAATCGCGTTAGGGTTATACATGAGGGCAAGAATGTACGGACTTTCAGGCGAGAGCGAACTAAGCAGACACAGACGGTTAGGCAAAGCACTACAAGAGTTAGACAACAATTAAGTATCATTTCAAAAAAAGTAAAAGTATGATTACACCACAAGTTAAAGAGAACAAGGTAATCTTTGGGCCGTGCCGTTTGTCGTACACCCACGTTTTCAACCGCTACAATCCCGACGGCGACCAGGCCGATGGTAAGTACATGACTAACGTACTTATCCCCAAGGATGAAAAAGAGACCATCGAGGCCATTAACAAGGCTATTGCCGAGGCCAAGAAACAGGCTATCGTCAGCAAGTGGGGAGGCAAAGAGCCTAAGAAGTTGGATATGCCACTACGTGACGGCGACGAAAAGGACGATGAAAACTACGAGGGCCATTTGTTCGTAAACGCCAAGAGCAACACGCGCCCCGGCATCGTAGACCGTAAGAAAGTGCCTATCGTTGATGAAGAAGAGGTTTACAGCGGCGTTTGGGCTATTGTGTCGGTTACGTTCTTTGGCTACGACAAGAACGGTAACAAGGGCGTTGCTTGCGGCCTTAACAACATTATGAAGTTTAAGGACGATGAACACTTTGGCGGCAGGGTATCGGCTGAATCTGACTTTGGCGACGTTAATTTGGATGACGATGACGACGACCTGTAAGCGATTTCTTTTCTAACCATACGAATTGATTGTAAGACGCGCACCGGCTACCGGGAAGATGTGGTAGCCGGTGCAGCAAAAGAAACAAAAACAAAGAATCATGGTAACAGCAGTAACAATAATAGGAATACTGATAGCAGCGGCGGTAATCGCAGCCGTCTATTTCGTAGACCGCCGGAGGGCAAAGGCCGTCAGGGAGTTTAACCGTAGACACCAAAGTACCTACAGGCTTAACCGCCTCAATCAGCAGACCTTTAACAAGGCTTTCAACATCGTTTCGGACTTAGTAAAGAACGATGGGGCCGATATTGAGGTGATGTTTGATAATCAGGTAGTCTTTAACGGCTACATAGACATAACGGAGTTAGGCGAGCAACCCCAATTCTGGTATAACAAAGCCCTGTTAGACAAATACGGAATCGAATACTAAAGCATCATGCAGGAATTAGGAATAGACATAGAAACGTACAGCAGTAACGATTTGGTTAATTGCGGCG
>CALFJG010000027.1 GCA_937877625.1 uncultured Prevotellaceae bacterium | reverse complement strand
CGGGTGGCGAAAGTAGCACCCAATAAGACGTGGGTGTCCCAACGCGGAAAACAGGTGGGAACGAAATATGTGAAAATAAACCCAATCCACATGATTTTCCTTGCAGCATACGCCGGATTGATGTTGCTGTATTAGACCGTAGGGAATAAGAAGCAAGGGGCAAGAGATATGGTGGCATGCAATTGCATCGCTCGTTCTCTTGCCCCTTGCTTTTTGTTTCTGCGCTTTCAGTTCTTCCTGTTTTCCGCGCTTCTCTGTCTCCAAAATTAAACTATCCTAAATATCAAGCATTTGCGAGCGAAAAACTTGCAAATTTGGGTGTCCCGCGCTAACTTTGCATTATGTTTATACGCAAGAAGCCCAACAAGTCCGGCACGGTCAGCGTGCAGGTTGTACAGAAGACAAAGAGCCGGAAACAGCGTGTGCTGAAGTCTCTTGGCTCCGCCTATCCCAACGACACGGCAGCGATGGAGAAGCTGATGCAGCGGGCATCGTCCTTTATTCAAGAGATGGAGGGACCTTCTCTGCCTCATATATATGAAGAGGAGGACGTGATAGACGGTTTCGTCAGCAGCCTGAACAACGCTCAGGTGCAGGTGGCAGGCCCGGAGCTGGTGTTCGGCACGCTATACGACCGAATCGGCTACGGAGCGATACAGAACAGGATGTTCCGTAACATTGTCATCTGCCGCCTGTTCAACCCGGGCAGCAAGCTGAATACCGTGGACTATATGGAGCGTTACCTGCATATGAGGTACAGCATTGACCAGATATACCGTTTCCTCGATAATCTGTGCTATCGCAAGGAGGAAGAGGAGAATGGCAGCGATGACGGCGGCAATTCCGAGACCGCAGAGGGAGGAAACTATCCCACATCCACGCCCCCAGCCAAGCTTAAGCCGGATGATTTCAAGACCCGGATAGAGGACATAGCCTACTCATACACCAAGAAGATTGTCGGTGGCAACATATCCGTCTGCTTCTACGACATGACCACGCTGTATTTTGAGTCAGCAGAGGAGGACGACCTGCGCAAGTGTGGCTTCTCGAAGGACGGTAAGCACTCCTGCCCGCAGATATACCTCGGGTTGCTTGTGGCCAGCGGAGGCAATCCTATCGGCTATGAGATTTACGAGGGCAACATCTCCGAGGGACATACCATGATACCTCTGATCAGGAAGCTCGCCTCGCGCTTCGGCTTCGACAAGCCAATTGTAGTGGCTGATGCGGGGCTGCTGAGCAAGGCCAACATCGAGGAACTCACCAAGGATGGCTACCAGTACATTATCGGCGCAAGGCCGAAGTCGGAAAGTGAGGAAGTCAAGGAACAGATTCTCTCTCTGGGCATAAAGTATGGTGATGTAGTGGAGATAGAGAAAGATGGTGATGTGCGGCTTGTCCTGTTATGCACGGAGAAACGTGCCAGAAAGGATGCACACAACCGACAGCGCGGACTGGCGAGACTCCAGAAGAAGATAGCCAGCGGCAGGCTGACGAAGCAGAACATCAACAACCGTGGGTACAACAAATATCTCAGGATGGAGGGCGAAGTGACGATCAGCATCAACATGGAGAAGCATGAGGCCGATGCCGCATGGGACGGGATAAAGGGCTATGTCACCAACACTACGCTGAAAAAGGATGAGGTCATCGCCAACTACTCCAGTCTTCCTGTTTTCGTCACTACTTTTTGTGTGAATTTATAAATTATTGAAAATCAACTGTTAATCGCTTCAAAAATGGGTTATTTGGATCACTGCGGTTGCTTTTTCCTATCTTTGCACAATGTTTCTTTCTTCCCAATGCTTTCACATCTTCGAGGAACCGATGTCTGTTGTCGATGAATTCTATCGTCATTCTTTTCTATCACCAAGTTTTTTCTGCTCCCTTTCAAAGTTTTCTAAAAAATGAATTTCAACGGGTGTCAGTTCATTCTTGGTTCTTTCCTTAAACTTGTCATATTCGGCATCGGCCTTGGCTTTTGCCAATTGTGCAGAGATGCGTCCGGCATGAGTAAGGATGTCCTTACGTGAAATGCGCAGAAAGTCATCGAGAATGGCAATCCAGTCCTTCATATACATTGGGCGATGCTCTTCTGCCTGAAGTTCAGCAAAGTCGAGATAGAGGCTGACAATACGGTTGAGTGTTGAGATTTCCTCTTGTGATAGATAGTTTTTAGCGATTTCAGCATCCGTCTTCTTTGGCATAGCCCCCGTCCATATTGTCAGCCCCATAAAGTCTTTCTGAGCATCGGCTCTTTCATAGATAATTTCTGCTGCCGTATGCCCATGCACGGAATAGTGCATCTTGTTTTGTACCGTCTTGAAAAATTCCTGCGTCATTTCTACACGTGGATCATAGTCAATGCTGAGTGCATATATTTCAAGTACTTTTCGATAAAACACCTTTTCCGACGAGCGGATGTCACGGATGCGAGCCAACAGCTCATCAAAATAGTTACCGCCACCAGCCCGTTTCAGCAAATCATCGTTCAGGGCAAACCCCTTTACGATGTATTCTTTCAAGACCTTCGTAGCCCACAAGCGGAACTGAACGCCACGATAGGAATGTACGCGATAGCCCACGCTGATAATCATGTCGAGGTTGTAAAAGTCAACCACGTGACTTTGCGTTTTACCCTCTATGGCACCATGCTGAGTGGTAGTTGCAAATTTTGCAACCACCACTTCCTTATTCAGTTCTCCCTCCTCAAACACATTCTTGACATGTCGGGAGATGGTAGATTTGTTACGCTGAAATAATTCCGCTATCTGGTCAAGGCTGAGCCATACTGTCTCGCCCTGTAGCCTCACCTCAATGCGCGACTCACCATCTGGAGTCTGATATAATAATATTTGTCCTTTATCTTCTGCCATATTGATTAATGCTTTTTTTCAAATCACCTTTTTTTGAGTTACCCACTAACTCTTTAGAGCTAACCAGTAACTTCAATGTGTGTATCATTCAGTTACTTCCAACCCCAGAAGTTTCATCTTCTGCCAAAATGCTTGCATAGTCTTTTCATAGACATCAGAAAGGCAATTCCTGTAAGAGATTGTAGCTCGTATTCTGTTCGAATCTGATTTTATCTGTTGAGCAAGAATTTTATAATCTGCTATAGGCGGTGCGGTTATACATTGCGATATTTGGTTTAATTGGTTTATTCGATTCAATTGGTTAGGTGTTCCAGAGAGAATGGAATAACACAAAGCAACATAATAGAAAGTAAGAGCTTCAACATATTGTCCTTTTTCTTTATATAAAAGGAGTCTCTTGCTTACCAAAGCTGATGTTAAAAGCTACTCCCTGCATCATCGTATGGCATTCTATAACTATATGGTTTTGCAAAGTGTCACCTTTTAGGCCTCATTGAGATACAAAAAACGATTACGCTACATCAAATTGTTACATTTAATCTATGGCGAGAAGGCAGATTAAAGCGATTTGAGGGGGGGGGCAGGAGGGGCTTGGGTGTCCCATCGCGGAAAACAGGTGCGCTGTTTTGCAATAAGCCCGAGGGCAACGCGAAGTTTGTTTCAGCTTTGCCGTGGCGAGCAAAAGTTCGTCTTCATTCACCTCATTGGTCAACCTACCTTATCACGTCCCACCCCTTTTTTCCTCACGGCCTCACAGAGAAATTGTGTTCTTTCACATTGCCTTCATAAGAAGTCTCGCGTGTAACAGAAACAATGGTTTTCCGACCACACCCATTCCCATACAAATCCCAATCATTCAAAGTCCATCACATAACTGAGAAAAACATTTATTTTGTCTTGACGGGTAAGATACCCTGGATAGAAAGAATGATTTGTTGCGCCAAATGAATACGTGAAACCTAATTGTAGCTTATTATAGCGAAAAGCGCCACCGACTTCCCACTGCAGGTTAAAGCGTTTGGGCCAATCACCTCCGCCATAATGCAGATATCGGTTTTCGTTATCATGTGGGGGACTCGTTGCATCCCTCAGAATATCTACCACCGGGTTATAGGTATCGCCCGTTGCAGAGTCCATAAGAAGAGAAACGGCATGGAGTGCACCTACCACACGATGTTCCGCATCGCTATACTTCCCGGAAATCGCCCAATTGATACCAGCACCGCCATACACGCTGAAAGAGATTTTCTTTGCTATAGGGAAACGATACATAACATGCAAGGGGATATAAAGACTATGCTCTCCAAAATCATCAAACCCGTAATCCTCTATAGTCTTTGAAACAGAATAATAATACTCATAGAAAACACCCGTATGTGCGCCTAAACCAAAATTGAAACACGGTTGATAATTGAAGCCCAATTGCAAACCATGCATTCGTTTGTTCTCTTCTCCCCAAAGGTTTTCGTGAATGACATTCCCTTTGATGTTCGTACGCCAATCCTTGCTTACATAGCCCACGGTAAGACCGATTGGCGCATCTATGTGTTTACCATTAAAAAGAGTTGTTTGGGCAAATGAGGGTGTTACAACCAGTAACATCATCACAATAGAAATCCGCATCCTTTTCATATTTCTTTATGCACTAAAAATCCGCAGCACCTTAGGTTTAACTTTCATAGTAATTCTCTGAACAACAAAAGTCGCCCGGGGGTTTGCAACGTCAGAAATTTCACTTACCGTAGAACTGCAAATAAAAAGCAAAATCATCTGTTTGCGTGGCAAAGATGCAAATAAAATCTGGGCTTATATGCCAAAAACTAAGAAAATCACTCCTTTTTGGAGTAATCTCTCGCGAGAGAGAGCTTTCTTCCCGTTTCGTAAGTGCAGTTATCAACAAATCATACCAATACATTTGCCCTCACTGACGGCTAAGAAACGGGCTTCGTGGGTTAATGACAGCATAAAGCCTTTGTAGTGCTTGACGGGGTAAGAGGGAAGATGGACTGAAGCCAAGCATAACCACGTCGGTAATGGCAAGACTATCGTCAGACAGACTAACAAACTGCAAAATTAGTCAGCACCACTATTGGTTGCGGTTTTTAGGCAAGAACAGAAAGAGTACATTCAGAATTCGTTTTCTACACTTTTCCTTAGATAAATGACTGCCTAAAAAGCTAAAAGCGTAACTTTGGCGGCTGAAAAGCTAATTGACTATGAAAAAGACTTTTCTATCTACACTATTGTTGACCTTTGCATTATTTACCACGGCTCAACAACTCCCTCAGCCCAAGCGCGAATTTCGCGGTGCGTGGATTCAGTGCGTTAATGGCCAGTTTCAAGGACTGGGAACGGCACGCACACAGGCAGAACTCACTCGTCATCTTGATGCGTTGCAGAAAGCACGTTGCAACGTTGTAATTTTCCAAGTTCGTCCTGAGGGCGATGCGCTCTACGAGAGTGCGCTTGAACCGTGGAGCCGTTTTCTTACAGGGCAGCAAGGCACACCTCCCTCCCCTTATTGGGATCCACTTTCTTGGATGATACAAGAATGCCACAAGCGCGGGATGGAACTCCACGCTTGGATTAACCCGTTCCGTGCCAAAACAAAAGGTACCACAGAATTAGCGGTGACACATCCTTATTGGCAGGACAAGAGCCGTTTTCTTTCCTACGATGGTCTCCTCCTTTTTGATCCTGGCCGCCCCGAGAACCGCACCTACATCGCTCACGTATGTGGTGATATTGCGCGCCGCTACGACATTGACGGCTTGCACATTGACGACTATTTCTATCCGTATCCAGCCGCTGGCCAAACACTTAACGACGAGCGCACATACCAACTCTATGGCCTTAGTTCACAGACAAAAGCCGACTGGCGGCGCGAAAACGTCAACCGCTTCATTGCTCAGCTTCACGACACGCTTTGTGCCGTCAAGCCTTGGGTAAAATTCGGCGTTTCTCCCTTTGGTATCTACCACAATGCTAAATCGGGCGAGAACATTCCAGGTAGCCGGACCAACGGCTTGCAGAATTACGATGATCTTTATGCCGACATACTCCTCTGGGTGAAGAATGGTTGGGTAGATTATGTCGTGCCGCAACTTTATTGGCAGATTGGTCATCCCACAGCCGACTATTCCGAACTTGTGCAATGGTGGGCGCGCTACAGCAGTGGGCGTCCGCTTATCATTGGCCAAGATGTGGAACGCACGATGCAGTACGCCGACCCCCTCAATCCAGAAGCGAACCAAATGGAAGCCAAATTCCGCACTCAACGTGAGACGCTCGGCATTGACGGCTCGTGCTTGTGGTATAGCAAACTCATTGCCGATAACTACAACGACTATGCTCGCCGCTTAGAATTGTTTTACCATCCCTACCCCGCCTTACAGCCTCAGATGACTTGGATTACGGAAAAAGCCCCGGCCAAGATACGCCGCATCAACATAGAAACCATCAAAGACGGTACATTCCTCTATTGGGAGACTCCCCCTTCAAACTCTTGGCAAACGAAACCCGTAAAATATGTGGTTTATCGCTTTGCTTCTAAGAATCGTCAGAATTTAGCCGATGCGTCATCTATTATAGGCATTACGCGACATCCTTTCTTCAAGATTGGCAACGCAGGCCAGAAAGTTTCTGGCTATTATGTGGTAACAGCACTCAATCGTCTGGACAACGAGAGTTTACCGATTGGTAAAAAAGTGAAATAAGTGTGCAACGATTTCTTCTAAAGGTGGGTTCTTTTAATTCGCTTTGTCAGATTTCTGAGCTATTTTTGCTTTTAGTCTGTCAGCTGAAGAGTGAGTGTAGCGGGCTATACGACCGATGAAACTTACAGACGGAAGCAAAAAGAGCCATAAAGATGACAAAAGGTTAAAACCCCATCTATGTCAAACTATCCGTGGGAATTAATAGAACCCACCTTAAGCAAAAGCATTTCCCAACGCCTCTCCTCTTATGAAAGTCCTTAAATTCGGTGGTTCTTCGGTAAGCACTTGCGAGAGCCTTCTATCCGTGCGTCACATAGTGGAACACACTGCCCGCCCAGCCGTCGTTGTGGTTAGTGCGCTCAGCGGTGTAACCGACCAGCTACTCTCCTCAGCCCACACCGCTTCCCACGGCGATAAGTCGTATCGTGAAGGCATCGCAGCCTTACGCCTCCGCCATGCCCAATTGGTTCGCGACGCCATTCCAACGGAAAAACAAGATGCACTTACCCACACTCACGCAGAGCTCTTCACCGAATTAGAGAGCATCCTTCAAGGCATCTATCTCACGGAGGATTTGACGCAGAAAACCACCGATGCCGTAATGTCGTACGGCGAACGTCTCACAGCCCATCTTTTAGCAGCACTATTGCCTGATGCACACTTACTTGACGCTCGTAGTTTGATTAAGACAGTACGACGTGCAGGGAAAATCATTGTTGACTTTGAAGCCAGTAACACGCTGATTCGTGAAGCCTTTAAGGAGGCTGCTCCTCTCACTGTGATAGGCGGTTTCATCAGTAGTGACACCGAGAGTGGTATAACCACCACACTTGGAAGGGGCGGCTCCGACTATACCGCTGCTATCGTGGCTGCTGCATTAGAGGCCGACGCAATGGAGATCTGGACGGACGTGGATGGCTTTATGACTGCCGATCCTCGTGTTATACCCACAGCTTATACCATTCCCGAGCTTTCCTACGAGGAAGCCATTGAACTTTGTAACTTCGGTGCCAAGGTCGTTTATCCGCCTACAATTTATCCTGTGCGCGTTAAGGGTATTCCTATATATATAAGGAATACATTCCGTCCGGAAAACATCGGCAGTGTGATACGTGCTGATGCTGCGCCGTCAAAACATCCTGTGCGCGGCATATCAAGTATAAACGAAACGAGCATGGTTACCGTAAGCGGTATGTCAATGGTAGGTATGCTGGGTATTAACCGCCGCATCTTCGGTAGGCTCACGGATGCGGGTGTCAGTGTGTTTATGGTAGCCCAGACATCATCTGAGACAAGCACCACACTCTGTGTGAGTCCCGAAGATGGGCCACGTGCCTGCCACGTTCTTGACGACGAGTTCCGCCGCGAGATTTCAGAGGGGGCGATGTACCCCGCAAGATTATCTGAGGGCTTAGCGACAATAGCCGTGGTGGGTAGCCAGATGAAAAACGTGGCAGGAATTACCGGCAAGCTTTTCACCACGCTTGGACGCAATGGCATCAGCGTGGCAGCCTCGTCACAAGGAGCCTTGGAGCTCAATATCTCACTTGTTGTCAGACGTGAAGTGCTACGCAAGGCGTTGAGTGTACTCCACGACAGTTTTTTTCTCAGTGCCCACCAAGATCTCAACGTATTTCTTTGCGGTGTAGGCACTGTGGGACGCAGTTTGCTCACGCAGATAGAAGCACAGCGCGACAGCCTGCTACACGAGCGTGCCTTGCGTATCAATGTGGTAGGTATCACCACGCGCAGTGCCGCCGCTTACTCAGCCGAGGGGCTAGACCCACAAGTTACGCTCAACACCTCCCACCCCTATTGCGGCATACGAGGGATGGTAAGCCAAATCAAAGCCTTCAACCTTTACAACAGCGTCTTCGTTGACTGCACCGCCAGCAACGAAGTGCCAGACTACTACCAGGAGCTCTTAGACCATAACGTCAATATCGTCACGGCAAACAAGGTAGCCGCCTCGTCCGACTATTCTAATTACCAACGCCTTAAACAAACGGCGTTAGAGCGCGGCGTAAAATTCCTTTTTGAGACAAACGTCGGCGCGGGTTTACCTATCATAAACACCATTCGCGACCTCACGGGTTCGGGCGACAAAATCCTGCGCATAGAGGCTGTACTTAGTGGCACACTCAACTATGTATTCAACACCATCAGTGCCAACACTCCCCTTTCCGAGGCTGTGCGCCAAGCAAAAGACCAAGGCTATAGCGAGCCCGACCCACGTATAGATTTGAGCGGCATTGACGTAATCCGCAAACTAACCATTTTGGCACGCGAAAGTGGATACCGCGTTGAAACATCTGAGATTGCCAGCCTTCCGTTCCTTCCAGAGAAACTTTTTACGAGTTCTACCGATGAGTTTTGGGCTGAGTTACCAGCTCTTGACGCTCCGTTTGAAGCCGAGCGCAAGCGCATAGAATCCGAAGGAAAACACTGGCGATATGTGGCTACGTGGGCAGACGGAAAAGGTTCTGTGGGGCTACAAGAAATTGCCGCCACTCATCCGTTCTACAACATTGAAGGCTCTAACAACATCATACTTCTCACTACAGAGCGTTACCGCGAATACCCCATGCTCATACAGGGCTACGGTGCAGGAGCCGCCGTCACAGCCGCAGGGGTCTTTGCCGACATTATGCGTGTAGGAAACATCTAAACCGGAAGAAATTTCCCACATCAATGGCACTGCGCAACCGCATCACACAAGAACGCGCCGACACACTCTACGTCAATCTGATGGCCTGGCTCATCCACCAAAGCCGTTACCGCACACACGATTGTTTACAGGCTTCTGCGGCTAAAGCCCTCGGGGTGTCAGTCTTCACGCTCTCAGCGGCAATAAAACAAAGCACCGGCCATAGTTATTCAGACATTGTCAACCGCTTGCGCCTACGCGATGCATGTGTAATGCTTGCCGACAATAAGTTTGCTGACACCTCTGCCGAATACATCGGATTGCTCGTAGGCTACGCTTCGCGTCAGGCTTTCTACACCGCATTTGCGCGCCTACATAATGTCACGCCGAAACAATATCGTCAACTCCACAGCCCCACCCATTGATATGCACCTGTTTTTCCAAAAACTCATACCTCGTAGGGCGTATCTGGAAAACTCAAACGTTTTTCGGGAACTAGTGTCAGCGGCTCTGTTATTCTTCATACTGAACACAGCTACCTGGGCACAACCTGTATTAGACCTAACGCTTCGCAAAGTGTTGAGCGAGGCGCACGACTCCGCATCTTACACACGCCAAAGTCAAACAATCACACCTCGTAGAAACATACTACTTCTAACGAGCGACAATTTCACACCCACAGCTACAAATATCAAAAACATCGCGCCGGGTGTATTTTCCGCTCGTGTTTCTAACGAAGAGTTCCTCACCCTTTCTGCAGACACAACGATACGGCGGATTATTTCTTCCTCACGCCATCGCCTACTCTCCGACCGCACTCGTCAGGCCACTCTCGCCTCCCTCGTTCAAATGGGCGAAGGCTTGGACGCACCATTCAGCGGGCGCGGGGTAATTATCGGAGTAATTGACGAGGGTTTTGAATACCAACATGCGGCGTTCTTAGATGACAAGGGAGAGAGCCGCGTAAAGTATGTGTGGAATCGCCGCCTTGAGGCGAGTGAACCCACCGCGAACATTCCCACAGGTGGCGATGGCTATAATTACACAAGCGGACACGCCACCCACGTGGCCTCTATCGCTGCCGGGCGTAGCGTGTCAAGCAGCAATTTCTATGGCATGGCGCCCGATGCTGAACTGATTTTTATCCCTTCCAACTTAGACAACGCCGAACTGCTTGAAGACGTCGCCTTTATAAGCGGCATAGCACGCAGTGAGGGCAAGCCGTGGATACTCAACATTAGCTTTGGCTCACACGACGGACCACACGACGGCAAGGACTTTTATAGTCGAACGATGAACAAGCTTCTTGAAGAGAACGGCGGTTTCCTCGTGGCAGCGATGGGTAATGAAGGGGGAGAGAAATACCACGCACAAGCCACACTCGGGAACGATGCCACGCCCGCGCGTTTTTTACTCTCTCCGAATAGCACCGAGCTGATGCTTGACCTTTGGGTGCAGACCGATGATAGCACCCGCCATACCACCTTGCGCCCCTTTGTGTGGAAAAACAATACAGTAAACTACGAGGCCATAGATTTCAGCACCATTTTCTTTGAAGAAATAAACCCCGACAACTGCAAGCAACACGCCTTGCTATCCTTGAGCCGCAGTATGCTCTATCAAAGTGGCGGCTACCTCCCCGTAGGCATAGAAGTCAGCGGCGAGGCGGGCACAACGATACACGCTTGGACAGACGAGGGCCTGGGGGTGTTCTATCAACCAAACAGCAGTTTTGTTAGAGGCGACGACCGCTTCCTCGCGTGCGAGGGTGGAGCAAGCGTACCAGCCGCAATAGCCGTTGGGGCTTACACCGCCGCAAACTCTACGGAGCGACTAAATGGAGCAAACGTGAGTTTCACAACCACCTACCCTCTTGACGAGATCTGTTACTTCTCTAACAGCGGACCATACCTCGGTTCAGAACGCAAGCCAACAACAGCAGCACCAGGTGCTATTATTCGCGCCGCAGTATCAAAAGTTGCACCCGACTTCTCCGCGCGTGCTTCAACACTCGTAGAAAAACGCACATACGCCGGCGAGACCTACTACTATGGCTACAAATCGGGCACATCAATGTCCACACCCGTAGTAACCGGCATCCTCGCCTTGTGGTTAGAAGCCTGCCCCATCCTTACACACGCTCAAGTATTGGAAATCCTACGCACCACCTCACAAACCGAGGCCGACACGCTGCACTGGGGATACGGGCGCATCAATGCCTATGCGGGGCTGCAAGCCGCCCTGACTTATGCCGCACAAACAGGGATAGACAACACACGGCAGAGCGACTTCCCCCTTGCTCTACAACACTCCTTAAACGGTTGGCAGGTACTCGTATGCCGGCCACTAACAAGCGTCCGTTGGAGCCTCAGCGACCTTAGCGGGCGCATCTGGGCAAACAACACCATCTCTAATCTCTCACAAAGCCAAGAGTTTCACATCTCAACGTGTGGACTCCCGCCGGGCATCTATATCCTACGCTTACAAGCGGACGGCAAAGAGTGTACAAAAAAGATAATAAAAGGATAGAACGCACCTATAGAATATAAAAACGGTTCTCCCCCCGCAAAACCTTTTTCAATCACTAACTTTTTAATCTCCCTACATTATGGCACTTGAAAAAACGCTTGTACTCCTAAAGCCAGGTACTGTACAACGCGCCTTGATAGGCGAAGTGATTAACCGCTTTGAGCGCAAAGGCTTGCGCATTGCCGGTTTGAAGATGATGCAGCTCACCGATGCGCTCCTCTCCGAACACTATGCCCACCTCTCCGACAAGCCTTTCTTCCAACGTGTAAAGGATTCTATGATGGCTTGCCCCGTGGTGGCACTCTGCTTAGAAGGCGTTGACGCTATTGAGGTGGTGCGCACGCTTGCCGGTCCTACGAACGGACGTGTAGCAGCCGCCGGCACCATTCGTGGCGACTATTCTATGAGTTTCCAAGAAAACATAGTACACGCCAGCGATGGCCCCGAAACAGCACGCGCCGAGGTGGCACGCTTTTTCCGACCCGAAGAAATCTACGACTGGACACCCAACAACCTCCCAAGCCTCTACGCCAACGATGAGTGTTGAGACGGACGCACAACGCGGCGAATAAGCACAAGAAAAGACGAGTGGTATATTGCTACACCTTGAGGCAAGACAATTACCACTCGTCTTTGATTTCTTCCTAATCTCTTGTAGTGATATTTCACAACATAAAGAATTCTTACGGCTCATAACCGTTGGAAACCAGTATTTACGCTGTGAAACTCATCTCAAAGAGCCTTGTCGGGGTGAAAGGATTCGAACCTTCGACCCCCTGCTCCCAAAGCAGGTGCGCTAACCGGACTGCGCTACACCCCGGAACAAATCAAGTGCAAAAGTAGAAAAAAAAACAATACAACACTGTTTGTTCGTGTTTTTTCAGTCTTAAACAAACGTATTTTGTCAATTCCATACCCAAGTATATTATTAGGATGATTGATGTCCTTCGCGTCAAATTCTTCGTTCTTCGCCACAAGCGTTATATTATAATAGATTCAAATTTCGTAAGTAGTAAAAAAGCCCTGTAAAGGCGACAAGCGTAGCAATGCTGTTTCCCTCTCAGGGCAAGCAGGAGAGCAGCCTGTCGGGAACACACGCGGCTCGCCTGTAAAATGATGCGGGCGAGATGCCTACGCGTCCAGAGGGTTGCACCCTGGTTGCTATACCTACGGCACTGATAGGTCTTCACTACTTCCGAAACTTGAATAATAGACACAAAAAGCGTAGCAGCGACGAGAATGCTTGCAGAAATAATTACTTTTGTAGGCAACAGGAGACTATCTAATCAAAGACTGAGAGTTCCCTCCTTTGTTCGCGCGTAGTTGTTTTTCAATAAACACACGCTGCCACACCATTTTTATTCCTGACGACAAAAAAAGAAACACATCCATTATGTCCGCTGCTCTATCCAATCCGTCTGTTACTCCCACAAACGGCACACTACGCTCCAACGCCGAGCTGCAAATCGCGTGGGAGTTTGTTGAACACACTGATTGCAGTGTTTTCCTCACCGGCAAGGCTGGCACGGGCAAGACAACTTTTCTCCACAACGTGGTGAAGCATACTCGCAAGCGGTGTATCGTTGTAGCCCCCACGGGTGTAGCAGCCATCAATGCGGGTGGCGTGACGATACACTCCTTTTTCCAGTTGCCGCTATCGCCTTATGTGCCGGGGGTGCACTGGAAGAGCAAATTTGATTTCAACGGCAATAAGCGGCGTATCATTGCTTCGCTCGACCTGCTAATTATTGATGAGATTTCTATGGTGCGCTGCGACCTGCTTGATGCCATTGACGACGTAATGCGCCGCTTTCGCGACCACAACAAGCCTTTCGGCGGGGTGCAGCTGCTTATGATTGGCGACCTGGCACAACTCACACCCGTAGTGACATCCGAGGAGGAACGCTTGCTTCGCGACCATTACGACACGCCCTACTTCTTCAGCTCTAAACAACTCGCCGCCCTGCCCTACGTCACCGTCACGCTCAACACCGTGTTTCGCCAGCAGGACGAGGTGTTTATCAATATCCTCAACCACATACGCAATGGGCATCCCACCACTACCGACCTACAGCAGCTCGCCGCCTGTGTGCGCCCGGGCTTCGCGACGAAAGCAGAAGAGGGATATATCCGCCTTACCACCCACAACCGTCTGGCCGATGACTTTAACAACGCTCAACTCAACCGCCTCACCTCCAAGGCGTTTCACTACACGGCGAAAGTAAAAGGCACGTTCCCTGAGACGTCGTACCCCACCGCGATGACGTTGGAACTGAAAAAAGGCACACAGGTGATGTTTATCAAGAACGACACATCGGGTCAGGGACGCTACTACAACGGCTTAATAGGCCAAGTGACGTATTTAACTGAGGACGAGGTGTGGGTGAAGCCGCAAAACGACAAGGATGTCATACAGGTTGACCTTGTGGAATGGGAAAACGCACGCTACAAACTCAACGCCGAGACGCATGAGATAGAAACCGACGTACAGGGTACGTTTTGCCAGTATCCTTTGCGCCTCGCCTGGGCGGTAACGATACACAAGAGTCAGGGTCTGACGTTTTCGCATGCCGTGATTGATGCCAATCAGTCGTTTGCGCCAGGACAGGTATATGTAGCTCTCAGCCGCTGCCGCAGCCTGGAGGGGTTGGTGCTTACCGCCCCGCTTGAGCCACGTGCCATCATCAACGACCAGCGCGTAAACAGCTATATAACAGTGCAAGAAACAACGGCACAGACCACCATTGCCAATCTGCCACTGCTCAAACAAGAATACGAGCGCCATCTGCTACAGGAACTCTTTGATTTCAGTGCTATAGCCGCCGCGATGCATCAGTTTGAGCGCACATTCATAGAATTTAGCACGCGAAAACGTTGGCAAGCCTGCGAGATGGTAAAAAAGACGACTGAAGATATGGATAAACAAATCGTCTTGGTGTCAAAGAAGTGGGAGAATGTCATTTGCAGGAAACCCATCAGTGAACTCCGCAGCGAAGCCTTTCACAACCGTGTCAAAGAGAGTGCCAAGTATTTCGTAACATTACTCCCGACCACTGTAGGCAAGGCACTTGAGCTGACCAAGGGCATCGTGTTTGAAAACAAACAAGGCGAGAAACGACACAAGCTACACCGTAACGACTTGGAACAAGGGTATCGCGCCCGCCACTATCTTTTGACACAAATCGCCGAGCACGGTTTTACCGCCGACTTCTACTTGAAACAGAAGCAGATAGGCCTGCTCAATGCTATGGATGCCAACCCGAGTAACAACACGAAAAAACAACGTTCAAAGGCTATCAAACCACCGAAGCCCAAGACGTGGATGATTACCTACGAAGGCTTTATGCAGGGATACAACGTTGGCGAGATAGCCAACGAGCGCGACCTTTCCGTAAACACCATATACACCCATCTGGCACATTGTGTAGAAGAGGGATTGTTGAGCCTCGACGAGCTGGTGGACGAAGGCAAGGAGCGCATACTACGTTTGTTGCTCAGAGGCATTGACCTGAGCGGCTCGCTCTCAATAGTGAAAGACATCTGCCCGCCCGAAATCACCTGGAACGATATAAAAATTGTGGCCGCCGCCATGCGCTACGAACAGAAACAAGCCTCCCACCAATAAACGCCTATCGGACAATTAGACTGTTATGCTGCTTGCAGCTTTTTTTTGTCACCTAACGACTATTGATTGTGAAGTGAAGGACAAGTTCTGGCTCAGCATTTAGCGTGCTATTAGAGTTATACGCCTAAAACTATTTCCATCATATCTCCGAGCCATCTACGTTACATCTCCGTCTTTCTGATTAGAAAGATTCTTCCAATAAGGTTGAAGCACTTTCTGAATGTACATCACCACTCCTGTAAACGGCAGTTCCTTTCCTTGGGTTATCTTGCGCATAAAGGCTTGCCACCTGACTTGCATCTGCGGGTCGTCTGCAAAACTCTCGCGAAAGAAAGCTGCATCGGCATTGTATGGGGCATGCCTGTTCTTGAAAGTGCGGATGATAGCCTCCTGTAGCACATCGCTATCGTATTGTTCTTTTGAGAGAATGTTGTACAGGTCATAGTAGTCCTTCATACGACTGCTCTGGTCGGCCAGGTCAATCACGGCGTGCATCTTCTCGGCAATCACCGTTTCAAGTGAGTAGGCAAGGATCTTTACATCGGGCAAATAGTCAAGCAGCAGCGGATAGTCAAGGTCTATCGGGCTGGGGGTAACAACGTCGCCAAAACCGATGTCCATCGTCATTACCTGTGCTATGGTATCCATCTTAACAGGTATGCTGAGACGAATACCATGATAGTCTTTGAACTCAGTGATGTTCTGTGCGGTGATGTTCTCGATATCAAAGGTGACACCATCTTCCTCGAAAGGTACAGCGCAAATCTCCTTAAAAACCGCAATAATACTCTCACTCTCGTTGCTGATGTCGTTGCCCAGAAAGTCAATATCCAATGTGGGACGTGCCGCAAACCGTTCGTAGGCATACATAAGCACACCACCTTTCAGATAGAAATTGCTGCGATACTTCGTCCGCGACATCCTGTACAGCAGACGCTCCTGAAAGTATCGTGTGAGGACGGTCTGATAAAAGACATCTTCCTTCTTGGCTACGTTCAGCAGCTTGG
>CALFJG010000026.1 GCA_937877625.1 uncultured Prevotellaceae bacterium | reverse complement strand
GTGCGAAGCCGTCTTTTGTGTGATTGGTGGGATTGCTATTTTGAGGTGTTAGAGCCAGGCAGCGTTACACGCGAAATGTTGGACGGCCAAGACATCAAGTTAACGATGTTCCACGATAGGCAACTGATTTTAGCCCGCAGTAACAAAGGCGTTGGCACACTTAATTACGAAGTGGACGAAATCGGCGTTAAGTTTTGGGCTGAAATGCCTAAGACCGTGGACGGCGATAAGGCGTTGGAGTTGGTGCAGCGCGGCGACATTGCCGGTTGTTCATTCATCTACAGCACCGATGAGGGCGACAGCGAGAACGCCGTTAGTTATGAGCGGTTGGATGAAAAGACAGAGAACGGCGACGATATTCTGTTGCGCCACGTTAAGCGCATAGATGCCGTTTATGACTTTACGCTGACAACTGACCCGGCTTATGAGCAGACCGATGTAACGCGCCGTGAAGTCGAGGCGGCGGGCGTTGTGTTTGAAAAGCCGACTACCGAAGTACCCAAGACGATAGACCTTGCAAAGAAACGTGAGGCTATCCGCAAGGTGAGAAAGAGAATAAGCCGCACCGTTTAGGCGGTACTAATTATATGTTTCATTCTTAAAAAGTTTCTGCAAAATGAAAAAGGAACGATTTAATTTTCGTGAAGCCTACGAGCGCGTGGACGCTATCAAAGGCCGCCTGAACGAGATGGCGCAGAATCTCGAAAGTGACAAAGAGCGCGAAGCGTTCACAGAGGCAGAGGAGGGCGAGCGTAAGCAGCTTTTCCGTGAACTCGACATTTTGGAAATGAAGATTAAGGCGAACACGCCTACAATCGAGGTTATGCACCGTGAGGACATCGCGGAGGCTAACCGTAAAATCCGTGAGTGCCTGAGCAACGGACAACGCTTTGAATTGAAGATTGCCCGTGCCGTGGCATCTTCTTTCCATGGCAACGCATCTACCTACGCAAGCGGTATCAGTGGAACAAACCCAAGCGGATTGACAACCCACGACATCGTAGAGCCGTTGTATAACAAAACTATCCTTTCGGCTATCGGCAGCCCGCTACTGACAGGCTTAAAGGGTAATCACCAGTGGCCCGTAGTCGAGGCTTTCCACGCTACCATTAACGACGAGGGCGCAGAGTTGGGTGACACCAAGATACCTATTAACAAACTAATCCCGAAGCCGGAGCGTTTGGGTATCGCCGTGCCTATCACCCGCGAGGCACTCAACGAAACAGACGATTTAGTGCAGTTGGTAGCAACGGAGTATATGCCCGTAGCCATCGCCGAACTGATGAACAAAATTATGTTCAGTCAGACAAAGGTAAACGGCGCAACCGACCTTGAAGGCCCGTTTATCGCTACAAAGATGTTAGCCGACAACCTCAAGACCTACACCGGCGAAGCCCCCACCCTCAAACAGATTGTGGGTGCAAAAACCGCTATTCTTTCGCACAACGTAAAGCCCGACGGACTTTGCTATGTGATGAGCGAGGTAACTAAAGGCGAGTTGGAGGCTACCCCGAAGTGGGATGGCGCAAACGCCGCTATCGTGGACGAAAACGGCAAGATTGGCGGTGTGCCTGTATTCACCACCAACGAAGTACCCGACGGACAGATTTACGTCGGAGCGTTTAAGTATGCGCCACAGGGCTTGTTTGGCGACATGGTATTCATCGTTGACCCGTACAGCAAGAGCCGTCAGAACGCTATCGACTTTGTGCTCAACGTGGATTACGCAATTTCCGTATTGCGTCAAGAGGCTTTCGCCATCCTTTCCAAGATTGGCGTTACCCTTGATAAGTCCGCCGTTGAACTGACCGTAGGCGATACTATCGACCTGACCGCACTTGCTTACCCGGTAGGCACAGCGGTAACGTGGGCAAGTAGCGCAACCGCCAAAGCCACCGTAGCAAACGGTAAGGTTACAGCCGTCGCCGCTGGTAATGCCAACATTACGGCAACGATTACCGTAGGCGGGCAGAACTACACCGCGACTTGTGCAGTAACCGTTAAGGCAGGAGCCTAAACGATTGTGTAACGCAATATCAGAGTTTTAGATTATGGCTAATGTAGTGAGTTTGGAACTATTCAAGCAGCACGTTAAGGCTGATGATTTCGCCGATGACGATGTGTATTTGCAGCATCTTTTAGATACGGCAGAAAAGCACGTTATCCGTTCTACCAACCGTACAGCCGAGGAATTAACCGAGTTGAACGCCGGAGAGTTTCCCGACGAACTCAAACACGCTATCTTGATGATTGGCGCACATTGGTACAACCAACGCGAGAGCGACAGCACTACGCAAATGCACAGCGTCCCGGACTCACTGCAAGCCCTGATTAAACCTTTTAGAAAGTTGGCAAGATGATAGCCGGACGGATGAAATACAAACTTACGCTGTT
>CALFJG010000025.1 GCA_937877625.1 uncultured Prevotellaceae bacterium | reverse complement strand
CGCAGGCATCTGGGAGCGCAGGCATCTGGGAGCGCAGGCATCTGGGAGCGCAGGCATCTGGGAGCGCAGGCGTCTGGGAGCGCAGGCGGCTCGCCTGCATCATTTTGCACGCGAGCCGCGTGCGCTCCGTCAGGCAGACGGCTCGCGTCCCTTTTTAGGGCTTTTCACTACTTACGATGACTTGAATTGTGCCTTGAAAAATTATTTCAAGCCGTCCGAAAAAAATTTCAGGACACTCGGAAAAAATACCCAAACGAGTTATGCTCATTTGGGAATTGAAAAGAAAAATAAAAGGCGTTTATACCATTTCCACTGCCCGATGGCTTTCTGTCACGCTGACGACGGGCTGACCAAGTGCCGCGCCGATTTTGCAGAGTGTTGCTATGGTGAGGTTATGCGTCCCCGAAAGCCAGCGGCTCACTTCGTTTTCGCTCTTGCCCATCAGACGGGCAAACATCTATTTAGAACCGTCTTCCCATAACTTATTGTATGCTTTCTTGATGATACCTGCCATTAGCTTGCGACGCTGTTCCAAAAACTCAAAATACTCCATTTTCTCAAATCCCAACGGAATAGCATTGTTCGCTAAATGTGCGTTATAGCTGTCCTCTCCATATTTTTCCTTATAGTTTGCAACATACAAGGTCGGTGCTTTATCTGAAATATCTATGTTAGTGTTATAGTCAAGATAGGTAAAGTTTGCAAGTTGATTCCTGTCGCGGTCATCAACTATGCCGATGGATTCCAAATAATGCTTGGGAAATATATGATGTTTATCTATTGAGCGCTTGTCACCATCTGTTCCTATAACCCAATACTTGGATTGTGGGGTGTTTGAGAAGAGCATCGGTGTTCCCAGTATATTGATGGAAGCAACATATCCGAACCACAAGGGTGAATTGGCAGAAGAAGAAGTAAGGCTGTTGACCAGTTCTATGGAGAAATAGGTTTCGTTCATCCTCCTGCGAATCGTATCATCAAGAAATGCGACAAACCCTTCCGCATTATGTACACCGCGCAAGTCTGCTAATTGTCGTTCAACGGCAGATTCAGGTGAATTGGAATAGAAAGACGTGATAGTGGACATAAATATCCAGCGCACGATTGCGCGACGCAATGCGACAGGTTGTACGTCATATTCGTATTTCCCCATCAGATAAAACACATAGCTATAAACTACTACATAGTTAGAGCGCAACTGTTCCCTTCCGAGATAGCCCGCTTCTGAAAAGAGATTTATAAAGGCGTGCCAATCGTTCAGGCTGAGGACATGTTCCAAGAATTTCCGAAAAATCTGCATATTCTTTTCACGTGTCTCTACCGATGTTGTCCCTGCCTCAAGGTCGTCGCCGCGCAAGAGCTTATATCCGTATCGCATTCGTGCGCGATGAAAGCCGAAGGCTATTGCCACGCGAATGATGTGGGAGGGGTCAACGTCAATAATCGGATTATATGACGTATTCTTCGCAGGCATTCGAGAGTCGGCACAAAACTTCTTTATTCGGTCGTGCATTTCATTGTCGTACACCGCAAGGAGCGTTTCAATAAAATTATTTTCGTTTAGGTTTTGCCCGCCTGAATTAACTCGTCGAAAAATCTCTGCCACATCTTCTTCATCAGCTTTAGGAAGGATGCGGAGAGTGGGTATAGTATAGTTGCGGAGCGAAAGTAGGGCATTTATATTGTCTTCTATTCTGTCTTGTTCTTCGTCCGTAAGTTCAGGTTGCTCGTTCTTCTTACGACCTTCATTCATTCGCAGAATGAGAGCGCGCCGAAATTTGCTCGTTTCCAAGTTGTCGTGTGCCTTGAACACTTCTGCAATGTCTGCTATATACTGATGACTACGCTCATAGGCTTTCGACCAGACTTGAAATTCTTTTTTCAATGGCTCGTAGGATATCCTTATGCGTCGCCATTCAAAGTTCTTATCCAACACCATTATTCCAGTCATAGCAGCCAATAACGATGTTAGACGCTGTTGCCCGTCAATAACAAGGTCGTCGGGACGTTTGAATGGTTTGTTGCCTATTCCTATGTTTTTTGTATTGGAGTAGTCGGCGGGAGAGGCCCAAAGCATAACATACCCGACAGGAAATCCTTTCATCATTGAGTCGAAAAGATCGCGCACTTTTGCGTCGGACCAAACGAAAGGGCGTTGTAGGTCTGGCAGCCCTATTCTTCCATTCTGAATGTCGGTCAGCAAATTGCCGACTTGTCTATCTACTCTTTCGAAAAGTTCTTGTATCATAGTATTTCTATTTGGTGTCTCGCGTTTCAATTATATACTCTCCAACGCTGGCAAGATGTTCTCATCGGTATTGCCGGCATTCTTTTGGAGGAACATACAATAGTATATGGGCAGATACGTCACGCCTTTCTTCTGGAACACATTGCGCTCGTTGGAAAAGACAATGGCAGTACTGATATTATAGTCTGGCGTTTCCAAAAACTTTGTCAACGCGCTGTGTTCTGTATAATCCTTGCCCGATTTTATCTCTAATGGTAATACTTGAAGACGGTCGTAATCGTCTATGAGAAAATCCACCTCGCCTTTCTGCTTGTTATCGTAGTAGTGGAGCGCAAAGCCGTGGGCACGGAGTTCCTGTGCCACGACGGATTCATATACGGTGCCGAGGTTGATGCTCCTCATGTCTTGCAACACGGCATTGACGTTTAGCCCGTATAAAATATGCGTCAATAGTCCCACATCGTTAAGGTATAGCTTGACAAGACGCTTCTGCTCTGACTCAATCAAGGGGAAGTGCGGATTGCTGATGGCTGAAACGTCAATGGCCACACCAGAATTGGAGAGGTACTCAAATTCGTCTGCATAATCGGAGAAATGCTTTCCCGCCTTGTTCTCTATATTCTTGTACACAATGCGTTTTTTCTTGTTTTCAAGCACACTCGGTATCAGGTCGTATATGCGACGAATCTTGAGCTTGTGTTCTTCATCGTATCGTGAAGCGTCTATGCGATAAAGCCCGTGTATGTCTTCATGGACGGTTCTGACGCGCAGCATGTTCCTGTCCTCAAGAAACTTGTTGACCGCCTCGGGCAGTCCGCCTACCAGCAGATAGTACTGGAAACGCTTCAGCATCAGTTCGTGCGTGTGTTCGTCCAAAGGCATTCTTTTTTCGTAGTGCTCCTTGATGTCTGCTATCCACGCTTTGCCAATGCCTGTAGCCCATAAGAACTCCTCGAAATCCAAGGGGAACATTTGTTGTATTTCTATGCTGCCGAGCGGTACGGAAGGAGTTTGGGAAAGTGCCACACCCAGTTGTGAGCCGCTGGCAATGAAGCGGTAGCGCCCATCTTGATTGAGGAACTTGAGCATCGTCAGCAGGTGTGGGTAGGCTTGTATCTCGTCCAAAAATATCAGCGTATCGTTCCTGTCTCCCAGGGGGGCAGTGTAATAGTTGCTCAGGCGCACATACAAATCGTTTGTGTTCCGTACACTGTCAAACACCCGTTCGCCTTCTTTGTCTTCCAATAGATTGATTTCTACGAAATGAGCAAACATACGTGTCCCCACATATCGTATGAGGAACGACTTCCCTACCTGCCGTGCGCCATTGATGAGTAAGACCTTGTCTGACTTGTTGAGAAGAAAATCTTCGATGTAGTGAGTGAATTTACGTTCGAGCATAATATTCTATTCTTAACTTGCTGCAAAAGTAACGTTTGCCGCTCATAATGCCAAGCGCACAAACCATTTATTCCGTATTTTAAGCCGATTGCTTAACCACTTATTCCGTATTTATAGCGATAAACTATACCACTTATTCCGTTTTAGTACCACATAAGATACCTCAGCTGCTTGTCGAGCGAAAAGATTGCCATAGTATAAGCTCCCCGCTGCGCTCTTTCGCTGCGGGTGATTTCGTGTATATAGTACGGCTGTGGGCGGAGGGGAAGAAAGGTGGTCAGTCCTACCCCACCGTTTCAAACGCGGCAGCAATGGGGCTTGTCACTCGCGCAGCGCGGGAGCGGCAAAGGCCTTTGCGTTTGACGTTCATCCATTCGTGGGGCGCTACACAATAAATGTGCAGCTGGGGACGGTGGGAAGATGAGTGAAAATGTGTCGCCGCACCTCTCTGTGGCAGCTCCAAAAGAGGGGCAGGGTTCATCCCCTATATGGGATGGTGGCCATCCCATATAGGGGATGCGCAGCCCGTTATTTATCGGGCTTCCGAGAGGGTGCGGCGAGGAGGGCGGCGAAGGACATACGAATCGACTCAGTCCAAAGACCTTTTGGTTACTTCCCTATGCTACAATCTCCCCAGCCTTCGCCACACAGACGCGTTGACGTGCGATTTTTGTTGCTTGCGCAATGCATCGTCTAAACAAGTTATAGATGAACACGGCGCAATTACTTTGCTGCAAATGGACAAAGAGCCAAAGAAAATGCGTAAATTTGCACGCCGAAACCACCCTACAATGCCCAAGAAAAAGCAAAACACCAAGCCCGAAATCACGCTGAAGGAAGTCGTGGGTGAGAAACGCTACCGACTGCAAATCTTCGGCCCCGCCGCAATAACGGACGAGGGCATAATGCCGTTCGAGGAACAAATGGCCGTGATTTCCCACTATCTGCACAATGAGGGAACACCCGAAGCGCAGACCTACCGCGACCGCGCAGAAGCCCTAATAAGCGACATCTGCGACGTGAAGTTCGGCCGTCCGAAAGCGAATGACGGAGAGGCCGCAGAAGCCCCCTCGCGCCAATACAATCTCTTTCCCGACCTCTTCAGCGTGCCATTCCCCACGCCCTCGAATCCGAAATTCACGTTTATAGACCTTTTCGCGGGCATCGGCGGTTTCCGCATTGCTATGCAAGCACAAGGAGGGAGATGCGTTTTCTCATCGGAGTGGAATCAATTTGCGCAACGCACATACCTTGCCAATTTTGGCGAAGTTCCCTTCGGCGATATCACAAAGGCAAGCACTAAGTCCTATATTCCGAAAGAATTTGACGTGCTTTGCGCAGGCTTCCCCTGCCAGCCGTTCAGCATTGCGGGCGTGTCGAAGAAAAAAAGCCTTGGGCGCGAGACAGGCTTTCAAGACAAAACACAAGGCACACTTTTCTTTGACGTGGCTGACATCATTAGCCGCCACCGTCCCAAAGCGTTCTACCTTGAAAACGTGAAAAACTTGACTTCACACGACAAGGGCAAAACGTTCCGTATCATCTGCGAGACCTTAGAGGAACTTGACTACACCGTTCACTACGCCGTACTTGATGGACAGTATTACGTTCCACAACATCGCGAACGCATTATGATTGTGGGCTTTGACAAACGAAGATACAATGGAAGGGAGCTATTCTCTTTCCCCGAACCCGTAGGAGAGAAACACGCAATTCGTGACATTCTTGAGAAATCGCCAGCCGAAAAATACACATTGACGGATAAACTTTGGAACTACTTGCAGGAATACGCAAAAAAACATCAGGCCAAGGGCAATGGCTTCGGTTTTGGAATGGTTGACTTGGACGGAATTTCTCGCACATTGAGTGCACGCTACTATAAAGATGGTTCGGAAATACTTATACCTCAGCGAGGAAAGAATCCACGCAGACTTACGCCTCGTGAGTGCGCCCGCCTTATGGGTTACCCTGATAACTATATCATAGAACAAGTATCCGATGTCCAAGCATACCGTCAGTGCGGAAACTCAGTTGTTGTCCCGCTGATAACTGCTGTCTCGGAGCAGATTGCAAACACATTAACCAATTTGGAAAATGAGTGAGATATTAGATGCCGCTATTCGCAGCGTACGAACAAGCCAAACTGCGTTTTGCCGCTTTATCACTGCCAACGACGTAGGTAAGACGGGGTCGCATCAAGCGGGCTTTTATATACCCAAATGCGCCTATGGCATTGCATTCAAGGAGGCTTGCAAGCGAGGCGGAAATTATGATAAGTTTGTCTCTATTAAGTGGCAGAATGATTTCACCACTAATAGCCGATTTATCTATTATGGTGTTGGCTCACGCAATGAATATCGGCTTACGCGCTTTGGACGTGGGTTCCCGTTTCTTGAAGACAATAACGTCGGTGATCTTCTTTTGCTAACCAAGCAAAATGAAGAAGAGTACAACGGCTTCGTTCTGCAAACGGATGATGATATAGACGAATTTCTTTCTGTATTTAATCTTTCCCCCAACCAGTTAGACCAACTTATAGATGCGTCACAACTCGCGCAGCCAGAGCTAAAATTGCAAAATGCATTCAGCGAGTTTCTAAAACTTTTCGGTGGCTTTCCTACAACACAGGAAATGGCAGCTGGCGCACGGAATTGTTTTAACAAGGCTTACAATATTAATGATGCCCAAATTTGTCGCCAGCCAGACGAACTGCTATTGCAATGGGTGAATGCCGAATATGATCTCTTCAAGGCTTTTGAGGATAAAGTATACGCACCGCTGCTGAAGACCCCCTTTCCCGACGTACAGACCTTTGTGCAGTCCGCTAACGAGATACTGAACCGCCGCAAAAGCCGCGCTGGAAAGTCTCTTGAACACCACCTTGCCACCATTTTTACGGCTGCAGAATTAAAATTTGAAGAGCAAGCTGTTACCGAGGAAAACAAGAAGCCCGATTTCCTTTTTCCCGATGGAGCAAGCTACCACAACTTGCTTTTCCCCGCTGAGAGACTTGTCGTATTGGGAGCCAAAACCACATGCAAAGACCGCTGGCGGCAAGTCGTGACCGAGGCTGACCGCGTGGATGACAAATACCTCTTCACACTACAAAAAGGCATCTCAGCCAATCAGCTGCACGAAATGCAAGACTGCCACTTGCATCTTGTAGTGCCACGAGCTAATATATCTTCGTTCCCTGCTCCCTACCGCGACAGCCTCTGCAATCTCCACGATTTTATCGGGATGGTGCGCGAGAAGCAAACAGATTGTGTCCTTTAGCGTTCTAAGACCACCACACATTTATTATATTATAAGGCGACACTCCTCACCGCGAGTGTCGCCTAATTTTGTTCGCCCGACATGGGCATAATCTAACGGGTGCAAGTCCCGAGCGCGGCCTAA
>CALFJG010000024.1 GCA_937877625.1 uncultured Prevotellaceae bacterium | reverse complement strand
ATGTTTGGGAAACATAAAGAAACGTCAAGTCACACCGATTTGATGCCGATTGACGAAATTTTAATCCAAATTATTTAGGACACTATTGCCCGCAATGAGGACATGTGTGCCTTTTCTGACGGATTGTTTTGAGATGAAGGAAAATCGCATTACCTTTGTACTCCGTACTGCCATAGGAGTAACCTTGTACACCATAGGCCTGATATAATAAGCTGCCGTTCATGTCTGATATGGTTGGGAACCACAAAGATAATGAATTGGCGGCTTTCTTTATCTATAACAACCGACTAACAACGCAATTCGGGGATGAACCCCAAATCGGTCATTAGAATCGCTCTTTTCGTGGTCTATTCGTATCTGATTGGCTACAAGGCTTTTGAATTTGATTTTTCTAATGACCGCCATTAGAAAAAAAGAACTTGCAAAGAACTTATATTCAAGGCATTACAGGCTTGACCACGGATTTTTGCACTTCTAATGACCGATTTGGGTTTAACCATAGGGCGAAAAGTTGTAACTTTGCGGTGTCAAATCTTCGGAGATGACAACACAGACATAGTGAGACAAGCGTGTCCACAAATCTTGTTTCTCAACTCAGAAAACGACCAAAATATAAAGAGTACAATAGAGGAACTAGCTTCATATACACCCAAATGAAGCGGGTGTATGCTTTGCTTTGTAATATCTATTGTGGGTTCTTGGTCGTTCCCTTGAGTTGGTAGTACGAATGTAAAGGATATACCTGCTCTTTTTTTGTGCTAAAATTACGGCTTGCAGAAGCAAAAGAAACTCATAAATACGACCAAAATGAAAGTTTATTTTTTCTGCACCCACACCATTGCTTGGTTCAACTACAGGCTGATGGGTAAGGGGAGATTGTGCTATGAGCACAGATTGCTAAAACGAAGTGTGTTGGTTTTTATCGCACTCTTATTGTGTACGATTTCGTCAGCACAGCAGATTGACGGCGACAGTGTTAAACTTCAAGTGGAAAAATTCCACCCCAAACAATTAATTCTTCCTGGAGTATTTATAACCATTGGCTCATTCGGCGTTTCTAATGGTTGGTTTTGCTCCGTCAAAGATGATGTTAGGAAAGGCTTCCATAACTTGCGTGGCGAGTGCAGATTCAAAATTGATGATTATTTGCAATACTTGCCTGTTGCTGCAAATGTGGGACTTGGCTTTGTGGGCGTAAAACCACGCCATTCATTTCGCGAACGTGTGGCTGTCACAACAACGGCCTATGCTGCTATGGGCATAATGGTGAACGCAACAAAAATTGTAGTCAATGAAAAACGCCCGGACTCTGGTGAACTCAATTCGTTTCCATCAGGACATACCGCTACAGCGTTTATGGGTGCAGAACTTGTGAGAGAGGAATACGGCATTGGGTATGGTATTGGCGCATACACTATAGCTACAGGAATTGCTCTGATAAGACTCTATAATGACCGACATTGGCTAAATGACATTATTGCTGGAGCAGGCGTCGGTATTTTGTCAGCACGTATAGGCTACTGGCTTTTGCCATGGGAACGCAAGATATTTGGATGGCATAGAAACAGCAAAAGTTTGGCTCTCATACCTGCATATAACCCAATCAACCATAGTGCCGGTATCTCCTTAGTTACACAGCTTTGAGTAAGCCCTATCGCTACCATCTGCGCAAAGCCAACAAGTTGTCGTAGAGTGAGCCGCAGCCGTTGGCACGAATGTATAGGGTGTGTTAGCAATAGCCAGCGGAAGCACCAGGTCAAGATGAACCGCTACTACTCTCAGAAACTCATCAGCGAGGAACACTTCACCAGCACACCGAAACAGCGAGAGCTTTCTCTGATTTCGGCCTATATGACAAAAAGAGCCCTGAAAAGACCCTCAGAGAGACTTATGTGAATTAAAAGAACCCCACAAACACCTGCACAGCCCTTATCTGTGCGAGGGTTTGTGGGGTTCTTTTTGTCGTATAAGCCCTAAACTATTCACTGACGGTTTTTCGGGTCACATCAAACTTGTCACACCCTCTTGTTTGTGTGGGGCTGGACTTATTTTACCGTTGTTCCTATGCTTATGCAATAGTAACGAGTACCGCTCCCTCCATCACGCTCTGCCCTTCAGCCACAGCAATACCGCTAATGGTGCCGTCGGCCTCGGCGGTGATATTGTTTTCCATCTTCATGGCTTCGAGCACTGCCACGGTGTCGCCTTTCTTGACGCTCTGCCCTATGCTTACGGGTATGCTTGTCACCACGCCGGGCAGTGGAGCTTTTACTGGCGCTCCCGCTCCGGCACCTTGTGGGGCTGTGGCAGGAGCGGCGGTAGTGGAGGGTGCGCTTGCGGCGGGGGCTGCGGCAGGAACGGCGGCGGAAGCCGATGCAACAGTCTCGGGCAGGTCGGCCTCGTTGAGTGTGTCGGAAAGGATTTCTACGTGGAGTGCCACGCCGTTAACATTGAGTTCGGCAACACCATTATGGAGGTTTTCTATGGCCACGTCGTAGCGCGTGCCGTCTATGTTGTAACTATACTGCTTCATTGTTTAGTTATTGAGTTTGTTAAACATCTCGGCGGGGTCGCTCCACGATCCGCCGTTGTAGGTAATGGTAATGCCGGTCTGCTCGTCGTCGTGCACCTCTTCCACTTCGTATTGCAAGAGTGCGAGGCAGGCAGCAGCGGCATAGCGGGGCATAGCATCGACAGGCGGACGATGGGGCTGGCCATCGGTAGTAACACTTACCACACTGCCATCTTTTTCGCGCAAGGTGATGCGAAAGTCGTGCGAACCCACACGGTATCTTAACGTTTTCATTTTCTTTTTGTTGTTCTTGGGAAATAAAAAGCAAAAGCCCCGTGTGCTAACCACCGTGTGGTATAACAAACAGAGGGGCTTTGTCGGGGGATTATAACGGTATGTTGCCGTGTTTCTTCGCGGGACGCGTCTCGCGTTTGTTTTCCAACTGTGCAAGGGCACGGCAGATGCGCAGACGTGTGTTGCGCGGCTCAATAACATCGTCGATATATCCGTACTCTGCTGCTTTATAGGGCGTATTGAAGAGGTCGTTGTATTCTTTCTCTTTCTGAGCGAGGAATGCTTTGGGATCTTCCTGCTCTTTGGCTTCCTTGCCGTTGATAATCGCCACAGCACCAGCAGCACCCATCACTGCTATTTCACTGCTTGGCCAAGCGTAGTTCAGGTCGGCCTTAAGCTGTTTGCAACCCATCACGATGTGTGAGCCACCATAACTCTTGCGCAGCGTCACAGTAACCTTGGGTACCGTGGCTTCTCCGTAGGCGTAGAGCAATTTAGCACCGTGGTCTATCACACCGTTATACTCTTGTCCGGTGCCAGGCAGAAAGCCCGGCACATCGACGAGCGACACGATGGGGATATTGAAGCAGTCGCAGAAACGCACGAAGCGTGCTGCCTTGCGCGAGGCATTGCAGTCAAGCACACCGGCATATACCTTCGGCTGATTGGCAACGATGCCCACCGTTTGGCCGTTCATACGTGCGAAACCCACAATGATATTGCGCGCAAAGTCGCGGTGCACCTCCAAAAACTCACCGTTGTCCACCACAGCACTCACCACTTCGTACATATCGTAGGCTTGGTTGGGGTTGTCGGGGATGATGGTGTTTAGCGCATCGGCTTTACGGTCTATGGGGTCGTTGCAGGCGATGCGTGGTGTACGCTCGCGGTTGTTTTGCGGGAGGTAGGAGAGCAGGCGGCGTATCAGTGCGGCAAACTCTTGCTCGGTCTTGGCCGTGAAATGGCACACTCCGCTACGGGTGCTATGTACACTGGCTCCGCCAAGTTCTTCTTGGCTAACGTCCTCGCCTGTAACGGTCTTCACCACTTTGGGGCCGGTGAGAAACATATAACTAATGCCCTCGAGCATCACCACAAAGTCGGTCAGAGCGGGGCTATACACCGCACCGCCGGCACACGGTCCGCAAATGCCACTAATCTGTGGCACTACACCGCTGGCCTCAATGTTTCTCTGGAAGATTTCGCCGAAGCCCGCCAAGGAGTTGATGCCCTCCTGTATGCGTGCGCCGCCGCTGTCGTTCAGGCCGATACACGGTGCACCCATCTTGAGGCTTTGATCCATCACTTTGCAAATCTTCTGAGCCATTGTCTCGCTTAGCGAGCCGCCGTTCACCGTGAAGTCCTGAGCGAAGACATATACCAAGCGCCCTTCGATAGTACCGCTACCGCATACAACGCCATCGCCGAGGTATTGTTTCTTCTCCATACCGAAGTTGTGGCAACGATGGAGCTTAAACATATCCATCTCCTCAAACGAACCCTTGTCGAGCAGGAGGTCAATGCGCTCGCGAGCGGTGAGTTTTCCCTTAGCGTGCTGCTTGTCAATGGCTTTCTCGCCGCCGCCTAAACGTGCCTTGGCACGCATTTCTACGAGCGTCTTAATCTTTTGTTGCTGAATAGTCATTATAAAAAAGATATTGGAATGTACGTGTTTGCTTACGTTGCTGCCACCCGTCCAAAGTGTGCTAATAACAACGCCGCGAAAGTAATAAAAAAAACAACACGCAGATAGTTCATATTGAACTTTCCACGTGCTTTGGCTCATTTAGGCTGTTTTCAGGGCGTTTTGCTTACACTATAAATCAATAACGGTGTGTGTGTTATTGCTGCGCAGAGTTTATCATCGTAAAGACACAAAACGTGAATTTACAGTCCGAGTTCTGCCCGTCGCATATTATTTGCCAAGCGTCGTACGGAGGCGCGCAACTCCTCGGCGCGGTTTTCGAGTGCGAGGACGTGCGTGCGCAACTCCTCGGACGGGTCGGCGACATAAGTCTCGCGCGTGGCTTGAAGCGTGGCTTCCAGACTTTCCAACTCGCCGAGGCGTGCCACATACTCGGTGGCGATGCGCTGTGCCGTTTCGTTATGTAGCTGCGACGGCGCGCTATAGACGTGGCTGTCGTCTATCACTATACGCACGGGGCGTTGTCCGCGTTGCTGCGCCGATTGTAGCACGTCTTTGGCACGGGCACGGGCGCGACGGGCCTCATCGGAGGTAGAACCGAGTTCTTCTATCGACGCAATGCGTGCGGCACGGCGCACTGTGTCGGCATTTTGCTCGGTAAGCATATAGATGTCGTGCGCGGTGTTGGGGATAAAAGCATAGAGACACACCATCCCGGGCTGTTGTCCGCGGTCGGTGGCGAAATAGCCTATGCCCGTGGCCTCGTCAAGGCAATAGAGATAGTCGTTGGCGGTGCTGTTGAACGGAAAGCCCAAATGCGCCGGCTTGAGATAACGCCCCGCATCGGCATCGTAGCGCGTTACATAGATGTCAAACCCACCAAGGGCCTCTTCGCCTTGAGCTGCGAAATAAAGTGTTTGACCATCGGGCATCACAAAAGGATAGTCCTGAATATCTCCGACAAGCTCAAGGCCGGGAAGCGGAGCAGGCACCGTCCATTCTCCTCCGAGCAGACGCGAGGCGTGGAGTTTAGACAGGCCGGTACTATCGGGTTGTGGCAACACTACACGGTCGGAGAAATCGTTGGCAAACAAAGCCGTAGTAGCCACGAAGCCACGAGGCATACCAGCGGAGAAAAAAGTGGCGGGGGCATAGTACTTGCCGGCTTGTGGTGTAAGGCGTATCTTAGAATACACCTGCGCAGCGGGTAACACAATGCTGTCGAGAAACACCACGCGCTCGGTGGCTTGAAGCATACGTACACCCATTTCAGCTTGGCGCAGGGAATACTCAAGTGACGTGGTGGGCTCGCCCTTGCTCTTTGCAGCAGAAAGGCGCGAACGCAGTACCTTGACGGCTCCGCCGAAGTCGTACGCTTGCATCAAGGAATCCACTTTGTCTTGTGCCGAGAGCGAAACAGCGAAAAGAAAGGCGAGAAAAAGAGAAAAAGCTTTACGGTACATATTATATATATCCCCTAATATCCGCAGCACTATAGTTAACTGTCTTTTAGAGTTCGTCTTCAACAGACTTTTGCTCGCCAAGGCAAACTGAAACAAGCGGCAAAGCCGAACGAACTCTGGATTTCGCCATATCGGATTGTTCACTTTCCGTTGTGCTGCGCTTACAGGCAAGCAAAAATCTTCAATGACTTGGCAAAGGTAAGCATAAAATCTATATCCGAGCAAACAATTGCTCATCACTTTCTGAACGTCTGCAGGCGTTGCGTGGAATAGGAAGCGCGAGGAGATAAAACGCACCGTGTATGAACTGAACTCCATTATCACGGCGCAGAGGGACGACAAGGCTATTCCAACAGAATATCTACACGTACAACATTACTACTATAATGCTCAACGAACATTCATTTTTATATTTTTTCAGTACATTTGTAGCCAAAGATAATTATAGAAGGCATACTTTTGCGTTAAGATAGAAGAGCAAAGCGAAACTTGCTCCAGTTTTGCCTTGGCGAGCAAAAGTCTGACAAAGACGAACGTAAGCGAATAATCCGTCAGGAAGTGGTACTTGCAGAAAGAGAGAAAAAGGGGGGGGGCGGACAGATAGGAAGAAAGCTAAAGAAGAAAAACTACGAGTTGGCGAACAAAGGTCGGGAATAGAGAAACAAGATACCAAACGCCACTACGCGCTCGACTGCTGGCTGCCCGCAGCCAACAAATCCGGGGCGGTATCGCCGCAGGACACTCGCGGAGGTTTCTAACCCTGACAATATCAAGCGAACAATCATTCACAAGATACAGGAATTATAGATATGACTAAGAAACAAGCCATCCAACTGTTCCAAGAGCGCAAGGTGCGCACCCTCTGGGACGATCAAGAGGAGAAGTGGTACTTCTGTGTAGTAGATGTGGTAGAAGTACTTACTGATAGTAAAAATCCAACGGATTACATCAAGAAGATGCGAAAACGTGACCCAATGCTTGCAGAAGGGTGGGGACAACTTGTCACCCCCCTTGCAGTGCAACTGGAGGTGGAAAGCAAAAGGCTAACTTTGCTACAATGGAAGGCATCTTCCGCATCATCCAGTCCATCCCGTCGCCTAAGGCAGAGCCGTTTAAGCATTGGATGGCACAGGTGGCCAGCCAACGCATTGACCAGATGCAAGACCCTGAGCTGAGCATCGACCAGGCTATTATCGACTACAAGCGGTTGGGATATAGCGACGCATAGATCAACCAGCGTATCAAGAGCATTGAGGTGCGCAAGGAGTTGACGTTGACCGACGAATGGAAACGGACGGGCGTAAAAGAAGGTTTGGAATACGCATCGCTGACGGACATTATTACCCGCGAGTGGAGCGGCTTCACAACAAAACAGTACAAGCACTTTAAGGGCTTGAAGAAAGAGAACCTGCGCGACAACATGACTAATCTTGAAATCGCCTTTAACATCCTTGCCGAGGCTTCATCCACCGAACTCTCCAAGCAGCGCGACCCTCGCGGTTTCCATCAGCAGGCTAAAGTGGCAAAGGACGGTGGCAGCGTGGCAAAGGCTGCACGCAACCAGTTGGAGAGTCAGTTAGGCCATAGCGTGATTTCGCCTGCCAAGGCCAGCGACTATCTGTTGCCGGACAACGAACAAGACACACTTTTGCGTTAAGGTGGGTTCTATTCATTCGCTTTGTCGTCTATCTAACAAAGCGAATTGATAGAACCCACCTCTTATGTTTCATTACATCCGATACACGGACAATGTATCTTAGAAGTTTCCTCCTTCGATGTCCCACCAAAGGCGGAAGGCTTGTAGGTCTGGGCCGCCGAGTGCGGGTATGCCCGTGTTGAGGATGTCGCTATTTGTTGACGGGTCATCGCGTCCGGGGAAAGTCATACGACGAATCATATCACCGTCGTCAAGACTTTCGTCACCCTCCCACGGATTAAGCACGGGGAAGAGGCGCGGGTAGCCTGTGCGTCGGAGTTCTGCCCAAGCCTCGTAACTGTTAGGATAGAGGGCGATGTACTTCTGCGTGATAATTTTTTCGAGTTTTACTTCGGGCGTATCGCCTTCGTTCCACTTCACACCGATTTTTGTCACGCTCGGCATATCTGGCGTATCGCCGAAGGGGTCTACGTAGGTATAGTCGGTAGCCTCCTCCTTGTCCATATAGGCATGTAGATACGAGGTATAGTCGTAGTCGCCTATTTCAGGATCGACGAGCGAGGCGTGCTCTATTCCTCTGTAGTAGAAGAACTCCGCCGAACCGCCCATATCCCATCCGCGCAGGGCACCCTCGGCACGTAGGAAGTCAACCTCCGCCCACTTTATGAGATAGAGCGGAGCCATAACGATAAGTTCGCTATTTACTTGGCTCACACCTACGTAGTGGTTGCCGGCATACTGTTGGTCTAAGCCAAAGTGTCCGCCGGCACGAAGTCCTACGATACGTGTGTTCGACGGAGTGACCTCGCCAGTATTCTTATTGTCGAGCGGGTCGCTGTTTTTGAGGAACATATAGTGGGTATAGGGGTGCTCCAGGCTCATCAGCAAACTCTCAAAGGAGGCACACATACGGCTGTCGTTCCACGTCTTGGTAATCATTACGAGCGGGTGGTCGAAGCCTTCGTCTTTTGGGAAGAGTCCTATCTGTTGGTCGTAGCTCTCAACCACTCCGCCTGCCACGGCTTCTTCAGCCCACTGCTTAGCCAGTGCGGGATTTACCTTCACGATGCGCATAGCCATACGCAGTTTGAGGCTGTTGGCAAAGCGTATCCACGTGTCGAAGCCTGATTTGCCCTTGTTCATATCCTGTGAGAATTTCTCGTAGCGATTGAGCAGTTGCTGCATCTTCGTCTTGTACCAGTCGGGGCGGTTCTCTTCAAAATAGTTGAAGCAGGAGAGGATAGTGTCGATATTTGCCACGATGGTCTTATAGATAGTTTCCACATCGTCGTAGGTGAACGGAGCCTCCGTACGGTTGCACTTATACTCTTGATAAGGGAAAGGCCCATACACATCGGCCATCTCTGCCGCGCCGAAGTTATAGATAAGCAGGTTGACGGCTTTCATCTCAGGAAGAGAGTCGATGAGTTCGTGGTTGAGTACGGGTACGACGCTATTCTTCATACCGGAGAAGCGTCCGCTGGGGCCGGGGTTGAAACTGATGTTGATGTGGTAGGTAGAATTGTAGTTGTGGTCGTTAGAATAAGCGAAATAGGTATGCGGCACTACGGCGTACTGTGCATACCCGTCGGTACAGATATACTGGTACTGATAAGCGTGGGAGCCGGGTGTTTCGCCTTCTTTTCCGCCGAGCATACAGTATTGTCCGGTGATGGTGGCACGCAGGAGCGTTGTAAGTTCTGTGACAGCATCTTCAAAGCCTTCTTGCGACACATCCACGCGATAGTTGATAGAGTCGGGCGTTCCGCTGAGCACGTTGTCGGAGACGAGAAACTGCTCGTACTTTAGGTTGGCCGTTTCGGAGTCGTAGTCCAAGCAGGAATGTAGTGTCAAACAGCCGAGTACGAAGACAGCGTATGGGAGCATTTTATATGTTTTCATTGTTGTGCTGCTATTAGGTGTGTTAGAAGTTGATTTTTGCAGAGAAGCCATAGGAGCGTGCCGAGGGCATAGTGAAATACTCAAAGCCTCCGAGACCGTTTTGCGTGGAGAGCGAGATGTCGGGGTCAACTGGTGCGTCCTTATAAATAAAGAAGAGGTTACGTCCTACGAAGGAGAGCGTAAGGTTCTTGTTTTCTCCCAATAGGTTGCGGAAGGTATAACTGAGCGATAGTTCGCGCAGGCGGAAGTTGGTGGCATCATATACATACGGTGTGGGGCTGGCGTTTCCTCCGATGGCGGTGTAGTAGTCCTCAACGGCTACGATATAGTCGCCCTCCACACCATTCTTTCCGGGCTTACCGTGGATATACATTCCCAAGCGTCCGTCTTCGGTGTAGATACCATTTTTCTCAGCATTCAGGCGTGCCTCGGCGGTACGCTGTGAGAGTCCGAGGTTGTCGAGATAGCCTTCGGTCTGTGAGATAACTTTTCCGCCGATACGTCCGTTGATAAGGAAGAAGAGTTGGAAATCCTTGTAGTTAATCGTGCTACTAAAGCCGATTTGCCACTTAGAGTTCATATTGCCTACAAACTTAGCGTTAGCGTTGAGGTTGTCGTACTGTGGCGCGTTGGTGGTGCGGTTGAGGATAAGAACGCCGTTCTCGTCGCGCTTAAAGTCGGTCACATAGATATCGCCGACGGAGCCGCCCTCCTTATAGATAACCATAGCACCGCCGAGGTTCTGGCGATACGGGTTTTCGGAGCCATCTTGCTTATATGCGCTACGCAGTATTTTGTTGTCGTCATAGGAAACGTTGAGTTGAGGTTTCCAGCGCCACTGGCCGAAGGTGAAACGATAGCCGAGGGTAGCCTCAAAACCACGGTTGCGCACCTTAGCGGAGTTCACCGGGGTGGTTTTTCCGGCCACGCCCACCAGCATATAGAGGTGGTTTGCTATGGCGTTGTAGAACGTGAAGTCGAAGTTCATCTTGCTGTCGAAGAGCATCACTTCCACACCCGTTTCAAACGAGCCGGTCTTTTCGGGCACGGGGTTTTCAAAACGGTTGTATCCGCTAAGCACCACGGCATCGGTGCGTGCGTTGCTCGAGGCTAAGGAGTAAAGGGTGTTGGGAATAGAGTTACCCACTTGTGAATAACTGGCGCGATACTTCAAATAGTTTATCCAGCGCGGCATCTGCAAGAGCTCGCTTACAATGGCGTTGGCACCTATGCCCCAATATCCGTAGGAGAGGGATGTGCCGCGTGTGACGTGGAACTGCTTAAAGGCCTTGTACCAGTCCTGACGATAGGAGGCATCAACAAATACTTTGTCGCGCCATCCTACTTGTGCGGTGAACAGAGCGGCTTGGTCCCAGTTGGAACTGCTGCCGTTCGAAAGGCTGCTACCGCCGCTGTTTGTCTCAAAGCGGTTGATAGTGGTAGAGGCTTTCTGGCGGTCGGCAAAATAGTTCGTGGCCTGTGCTGCGAGGCTATGGCTCTCGCTCTTTATGGTGTGTCCCACATAGCCGGCGGAGGCACTGAGGCTCCAGTCGTGGCTTAACTGTTTGTTATACGAAAGGAGGTAGTCGGTGTAGATTTCTGTGGTGCGGTCGGTACCGTAGTAGTACATTCCGTAGTCCATCATGGCATAACCGCTCTGATAGGTGGTAGTGGCGTAGCGGCGTGTGTCGTTGCTATAGCGCGTGTGGTCGAACCCGACGCGTGCTTGGAAGGCCAGCCCGTCGTAGATGTCCACCTTTCCGGTCACAGCACCGTAGATGCGGTCGGTCTTTTGCTTACTGGTGTTCATCTTGGTGAGCCAGTAGGGGTTGTTGTAAGAGGCGGCCATATAAGCCCAGTCCTGACGCGGGCCGCTGAGCAGGGCGTAGTAGTCATTATACTCCCACGTGTTGCCACCTATGTTTTGGTAAATTTTCTGACTGCCTGAGTTATACCACTGCCCATCGACGGCGTAGTTGTCTTTGTAGTAGCCCATATCGATGTTGTTGGGTGTGGTATAGAGGTGGTAGATAGGGTTGAGCAGTCCGCCGCCGCCGGGACGGTTGCGTGTTACGGTCTGCACATAGTTCAACGAGGCATCAATGTTCACCCGTTTCCAGAGGCTGTAGCTCTGACGAAAGGCGAGCGTATTGCGGTTGTATGTGTTTTTATCTACCATACCGTTGCTGTGGGCATTGGCAAAGGAGAAGTAGGTCTTTATCTTCTCCGTTCCGCCACTGAGGGAGATAGAGTTGTTGAACGTTGTTCCCGTGCGGAAGAAGTCGTCCACGTCGTCGTGTCCGTGGTTGCGCAGGTGTATGTCGTAGTAGGCTGTAGGAAGGCCCGACTCAAGTCCGGTGTTGGGGTCTATAGCGACTTGATAGGGCGAGCCATTGGCAAACGGTGTGGTGATAAGTAGTTGGTCGTCGGGGATATCGCTTATCTTCCCGCCCCAGCCCGAAGCACCTAAGCTACCATCGGCTCCGATGGTTGCTCCATAGACGTGCTGTATCTTAGGCAGCAGCAGCGGTGTCTCAAAGGTGACGTTAGTGATGTAGTTGACATCGATGCGTCCCTCGCGGCCTTTCTTCGTGGTAATCATTATGACACCGTTTGCAGCCTGCGAGCCGTAGAGTGCTGCGGCGTTGGCACCTTTAAGCACGTTCATCGATTCTATGTCGTCGGGGTTGATCATAGAGAGGGGGTCGGCGCCTTCACTGCTCACGTCGGAGGTGATAGACGTTCCGGCACTCATACCGAGCTGTCCGCGCGTGTTGTTTGTTAGTGGCACACCGTCTACAACGATAAGCGGTGTGCTGTTTCCCAAGATGGACTTTTGTCCGCGCAGTATTATCTTCGATGCACCGCCTGCACCGCCGGCGCTGGCCGTTACGGTGACGCCGCTTACCTTTCCCTCGAGGGTGTTAGCGACGTTAGCATCGGGCACTATCATTAGTTCGTTGGCACGCACCTGTTGTGTGGAATAGGTGAG
This sequence comes from uncultured Prevotellaceae bacterium, assembly GCA_937877625.1. Taxonomy (GTDB): domain Bacteria; phylum Bacteroidota; class Bacteroidia; order Bacteroidales; family Bacteroidaceae; genus Alloprevotella. Next base: position 38,198 of record CALFJG010000024.1, on the reverse strand, counting down.
CGAACGTTCCTTTCGCACGATGCCCATCGCTGTCACGACAGCGGCGTTGAGCGTATTGTCGGTGGGATTCAGTGCTATGTTCAGCGGTGTGCCTTGCCAGCGCACGAGTTGTGTCTCGTAGCCGAGGTACGACACGCGCAGTTGTGCGTCTTGTGGCACGCCTTTTAGCGTAAAACGTCCTTGTGGATCGGTCATCACGCCGTTGCGTGAGCCGTTTTGCACGACGTAGGCACCGGCTACGCCTTCACCGTTTTCATCTACTACCACGCCAGTAGCAGTAGTGGTACGTGTGGCACCCGTCTGTGCCACGGCTTCTTGCGGTACAAACGCACAGAAGCCCACGCCTAAGAGGAGGCAAACCACTGTGGCGATAAGTCTTGTTCTGTTCATAGTATTAGATTTGGGATTTGTAGTTCATATTCATCTCTCAATGGCTGGCTTAACGCTAACGTCAGAAAAGCCCGTGTGGTACGCTCTCTTGCTGGACACTGAGGCTTTCTTACAAAAAATGCCAAGCGTTTGTTATATTCACTTGGCAAAAGTAGTAAAATATCTGGGTTTAGTAATTTTTAACGTGCTATTTTTGAGAAATAGGAAAAAAAACGTGGAGCGTTAGGTTGTTGTTGGCGTGATGGCGACGGATAATGTGTTACGGAAGTGAACTTCTATGCAAAGTGCGGTTTGTGGCCGGTTGTATTGTGTGCTTACTTGGCAGGGTGCTATGCTGACTTGTAGTTCGTCGGCTTGGAAATGGAAGGTGGCCAGCGTTGTTTTGACGATGTTTCCGGGGAGTTGTTCGGCAGCGAGTTGGGGGGCGAGATGCAGTCGTGCGACGGCCTCGTGGCCAAACACGTTGTCGCTGATAAGGAGTTTTCCGTTGTTTAATGAAAAGTAGCGCTCGGCAGTGAACGATGCTTTGCGCTGTGCACGAACGTGCGTGGCCGTTTCTTCTGTTACGCTTACGCGCGCCATACGTCCCACGCGAAATCCGCCCCATACCTCAAAGGGTTCTTCGTGTTGTATCTGTGCCACGTTGTGTGCGGCGTAGGAGCGTTCGTATTGGCGGCGTGAATTTTTTTCATAGGTAGTGATGCCGGTGTCCACCACCAGCGGCTGGCCGTCTATGCGCAGCTCGAAGGAGAAGACATCGCTGTGGGTGTGGCCGGGCTGATAGGTGGCCGCCACAGCACCCACATCGGCCACGAGTTCCAAGCGTTGGTCGGCGAAGGTGCGATAGCCGCTCTCACGTAGCCTACCGGTTTCCCACGAAAGGCCGAGACGGCGGGCGTAGTCGAACAGCTCGGTGGGCGTGGGAGCGATGCCTACGGCAGAATCGCCGAAGAGCGGCAGGCTCGCGTCGCTCCAGCAGATAGCAGCAAGCCAGCCGAGCCATACCTGAGCGATTTCCTGCAGCGGTGCGGCGGCCTCGTCGTGGCAGGCCCGGGCGAAGTTGAGTGCATCAAGCATACGGTCGAGCAGGATGCAGTGATACATCGGACTCTGTTCGTAGTGGCCACCATCGGCGAGTGTCTGTTCGCGCAGTTGTCGGAGCATCAAGGAGCGTGCTGCGGCGAGGTGGTGCCCTCGTTCGCCGAGGTGAAGCCACCCTATGAAGAGGCCGAAAGCATCTTCGAGGAGGTGATTGCCGAGCAGGTGGTACTCGCGCCGTCGTTCCAGGTGGAGCAACTGTGCGTAGTAGGCATCGCGCCACGGTTCGGGCAGGGGTTTCTCGGCGTAGTGTTTGGCGGCAAACTTAGCCCAGTTCATTAGGCGCAGCGCGGTGGGATAAGGGTCTAATCCGATGGTGCGCTGCGGCAGTTCGCGCAGGAAACGGTCTATCCACATCTTGCCGTCGAACGCTGTGACATCGGCCTGAAGCAGGTAGTCCATATAGTTCAGGTTGTACGCCCACAGCATACCGTAGTGCGTGTCGTTCCAGTGGTCAAAGCGTCGGGAGAGGTTGAGGAACGTAAACGTGTCGCCGCTCACCGCCTGCGGCTTGTCGATAAACGGCGCAGTGAGACCGACGCCGCGGTGTCCGCCGAGCGTGTCGGGACAGGACTGAAGCCGGAAGGCTGGTTTATGGAGGCGCAGCAGTATCTGATGCCACACTTGTGTGGGACGCAGGTGTGCCACGGTGCGAAAGATTTTTCCGTATTGCATAAGTGAGGATTTTCAAGAGATTTAGCGCGCCACTGTTGTCGGTTGGCGTTTTCACCGGTAGCCTTTTGCCACGCGCCACACGTAGTGCCAGGCACGAAACAGCGGGCTGCATATTACCTCGGCGGGATAGTGTCCGACAAGGTGCCACACCTGCCGCGTGATACGCAAGAAGCTGTGCCACTTAGGCTCTCCCGCCGTGTGGACAATGCGCGGATCGTATTTGCCAAAGTTTCCCGCGCGGAGTATCTCCGAGAGGAGATAGCGTCCCTCGCGCTCGTCGGGCTCGCAGAGCAGATACGTTTTCTCCAAGCCAAACACACGTTGCTCCACATACATCAGTGCGCCGGCGAAGCGACGCATCTTCATCCGCCGCAGTTGGCGCAGCGTCTCGGCCTTTTCGGCCTCGGTGAAGCCCTGGCGAAGTACGTAGTAGTAATCAAGCACCTGGCGCAGCCCTATACCGTCGCCGAAGAGGTGGCGATAGATATGCTGCATCACGTAAACACGATTGAACGCGGCATCGGGTACACAAACCTCGCCGTATTCGCCCAGCGTCACGCGATGTGAGAAAAGGCGTTCCTGCTGTGCCTTACACCAACGCTGAAAACGCATATTTGCCACGGGATAGTTGAACCACGACGGCGTGAAGTGGGCCTCCATCTCCACGTCATTCAGCGCCGGGAAGTGCATATTGTGATATACCACCTCCTCGTCGGGACAAAACCTGCGGAGATACCTCACCGTGTCGGCGCGCCGCCCTTCCACCCAGATGTCGATGTCGCCCGGTGTGCGCAAGGCGGGGTCAGGATAGAGCAAGGCCAATCCCTGCCCCTTGAGAATGATGCTTCGTCGGCCATCGCGGGCAAAGGTGCGGGCGGCAAGCACCGCCTTTCGGTTCAACACGCTGTTTCGCTGCCGAATGTCCTCGCTCGCGGCGTACCACTGCATAAACAAGCGTTTCGGGGCGCGCTGCTCGCCTTGCAAGATACCTAAAGCCGGAAACGCCACGCCGAGGAGCGTCTGCCTGTCGCACTGCTCATAGAGAATCTGCCAATCGGCCTCCGACGGCACACGCGACAAAGCCTCACGGTGGCCAAGAGCTACGTTCAGTAATTCGTAAAACAATTCCACAGCCGCAAAGGTAGTACAAGACTGCCGCAGAGAAAAACAAAACACACAGTTTTTCAACACACAAACCCCATACACTTTGTGGCCTCCCCCTATCCGTTTCCACTCAAAACACACAAAAAAAACGCTAAAGTCCGACAAAGAAAAAACAAGATAGGAGGAAGAATTCAAAGTGTGACTATATTTTTACAAATATAGACTTTATTTTTACAAACATAAATTTTATTTGTACAAATATAGTCACACTTTGAATTCTTTGACGGATTATTTTTATTTTTGCAGCCGAACACGATTTTTTATTCCCCTATGGCAAAATTTATTATGCGGCGCAACAACGTACGCCTCCGTCAAGGCGACGACCGCTTATACCCACAAATAGTACTCGAGGGAGTGGCCACACTCGACGACATAGCCCAGCGCATCAGCAACGCCACAACGTTTAACGTGTCCGACATCAAAGGCGTAGTGTCCGCACTATCGTACGAGATAGCGGCAGCAGCGGCGAACGGAAAGAGTGTGCGCATCAACGGGCTCGGCACCTTTCGCGCACGCCTGCAACTTGCCCAAAACAAAAAGCAAGAACACGCCGCCGACGACACCCGCCGCAACACAGTGAGTGTGTGTGTGGGAGGCATCTACTACAAACCGAGCAAGGAACTCGTGGCACAAACCAATGAACTGGCCAAACCGCAGCGCGTGAAACAAGTAGGCTACATATTCGCCGAGGCAATGTCGAGAGAAGAACGCCTACAAGCCCTGCGCGGCTACCTTAACGACAATCCGTTTATCACATGCCCCACCTACGCCACGCTCACCCGTCAGAGCCGCTCCGCCGCCACGAAAGAGCTGCGTGCCTTGGCCGACGACGAAACATCCTTCATCGCTGCAGAGGGACGTGGCTCACACCGCATTTATGTACTCAAAAATTAACACCTTCCCTTTCTCAATTAACGCCTTCACTATCTCATAAAAACAATATACCGATACCCTCAAAACGTGTCCCTCTACGCACAAACGTTAGTCGGACAAACTCACAACATTAACCATATTTAACAAATGGGGGGGGGGTATTTCCCCCATAATCCCTACGATTGTCAACTATGAGAATACTCTTTCTGACCGACAATTTCCCCCCTGAGGTGAACGCCCCAGCCACTCGTACTTTCGAGCACGCCCGTGTGTGGGTGGAGGCTGGCCACGAGGTAACCGTAATCACTTGTGCGCCAAACTTCCCGCGTGGCAAGGTGTTCGATGGCTACAAAAATCGGTGGCGCCAAGAAGAAGTGATGGACGGCATCCGCGTAATCCGCGTCTGGAGTTATATCGCCGCCAACCGAGGCGTGTATAAGCGCATACTGGATTTCATCTCCTTCAGCATAACAAGCTTCTTGGCCGGCTGGTTTGTGAAGACCGATGTCATCGTAGCCACCTCGCCACAGTTTTTCACCGCCCTGAGCGGGCGCGCCCTGTCGTGGTTTCGCCGCATTCCGTGGATAATGGAAGTGCGCGACCTCTGGCCCGAGAGCATCAAGGCCGTGGGAGCCGTTAAGCAGAGCCTGTTCATCCGCTATTTCGAGTGGGAGGAGTTCCGCTGCTACAAGAGTGCGCGAAAGATTGTTGTAGTCACCGATTCCTTCCGCGACAGGCTGATAAAACGCGGCATCTTTGCCCATAAGATTGAGGTAGTGAAAAACGGCTGCAACCGCTCGCTCTTCCACCCCCTGCCCAAAGACGAAGAGCTGCTTCACGGCTTAGGCCTGCGGGGAAAGACAATCATCGGCTACATCGGCACACTCGGCATGGCGCACAAGTTGGACTTCGTACTGCGCTGCGCAAAAACGCTTGCCGCAGAGGAGAAATACCACTTCCTTATTATGGGCGACGGCGCACGCAAGGACGACCTACAAAGAATGAAAGAAGAAATGTCGCTCACCAACGTAACGCTGCTGCCACCCGTACCCAAACACCAAGTAAACCGCTATGTGAGCATTCTCGACGTAGCACTCATCAACCTCAAGCGTTCCGACACGTTCCTGAGCGTTATTCCGAGCAAGATATTTGAGAACGCCGGTATGGAGGTGCCTATCCTGATGGGTGTGCAGGGCGAGGCGCAACGCCTCTTAGAGCAATACGGAGCCGGCAAGTGCTTCGAGCCCGAGAACGAAGCCGACTTCATAGCCAAGCTCCACGAACTCACCGATGACCCCTCCACCTACGAGGCCTGCAAAGCCGGCGAGCGCCGCCTCGTGGCCGATTTCGACCGTAAGATATTGGCCGGCCGTATGCTGGAATACATCGTAGAAGTAGGACAGAAGTACGCCAAAAAAAAGAGATAACCAAATGGCACGAATCGTAATCGTTGGAGGAAGCGGGTTTATTGGCACACGGCTAATAAACCTGCTTAAAGCGCAAGGCGAGACCGACCTGCTCAACGTTGACATTGCCCCGAGCAAAGTGCATCCCGACATTACGAAGAAAGGCGACGTGCGTCGCCTTTTCGATATGCTGGAAGCCCTAAGCCATGCCGACACCGTAGTACTCCTGGCCGCACAACACCGCGACGACGTCCGTCCCGCCTCGCGCTACTACGAGACAAACGTTGACGGAATGAGCAACGTGCTCAAGGCAATGAGCGAACACGGAGTGCGCAAGATGGTATTTATTTCATCGGTATCGGTCTATGGACACAACAGCGACAGCCCCGACGAAGCCGCCACGCCCCGTCCCACCAACGACTACGGACGCTCCAAGTGGCAGGCCGAACAGATGCTCCACCGCTGGCACGAGCACCATCCCGAGTGTCGCATCACCGTGGTGCGACCCACCGTAGTGTTTGGCGAAGACAACCGCGGAAACGTCTATAACCTGTTGCACCAAATACAAGGTGGGCGCTTCCTTATGGTGGGACGCGGCACAAACATCAAGAGTATGGCCTACGTGGGCAATGTAGCCGCTTTCGTAAACTATCTGATGCAAGAAGAAACCGCCGCATACCAGATATATAACTACGTGGACAAACCCGACTACGACATGAACCACCTCGTCGGCCTCGTCGGCGAGACGCTACACAAACACATCCCCGCCACACATTTCCCCCTGTGGCTCGGACTGCTCGGCGGCTACGCCTTCGACGCCCTGTCGTTCATCACGCGCCGACAGCTTACCATCAGTTCACAACGCATACGGAAGTTCTGTGCCACAACACAGTTTTCGGCCCACAAAGCCCTCGCCACCGGCTTCCAGCCACCCTACCCCATAGAAGAAGCCCTGAAACGTACGTTGCGCTATGAGTTTGGGTAGGAACGTCTCTGGGACACAAACCTTTGCGTTAAGATAGGAGAGCAAAGCGAGGCCTGCTTCAGCCTTTCCTCGGCAAGCAAAAGGCTGTCGGAAACGTATGATATCAAACAACAGATACCCCCCACGGCACACTTGAACGGCACAGACATAGCACAGAACTCCTAAAAACGCTGCCGGCAGTTTCATCTCATGCTTCCCCTTATCCAACTTCTTCGCGTAGCAATAGGACGCACCGCGTGTCTTGACACACCACTTGACGAAGCGGCATGGCTCGCCCTGCTCGAAACGGCGAAGAAACAAACCATCACCGGCATATTGATGGAAGGCATAAAACGCCTCCCACCCTCTCAGCAGCCCGACACCGAAACGATGTTCACCTGGCTCGCCGCCGCAGAGCGCACCAAGCAAAACAGCCGCCGCCTCAACAAATGCGCCGTGCTACTGACAGAACGGCTGAAGCGAGACGACTTCACGTGCGTACTGCTCAAAGGACAGGGCATCAGCCTCTGCTATCCCGAGCCGCTGACACGCACGGCGGGCGATATAGACCTGTGGATGTCGGGCGGGAGAGAGAAAATCGTAAGCTATATTCGCACATTCTTCCCACGAGTAAGCGTGGTGTACCACCACATGGACTTACCCGTGTTCAAAAAAGTGAGCGTGGAAGCCCACTTCACACCCTCGTGGATGTATAACCCCTTTGCCAACCGACGACTGCAACGATGGTTTCGCAAAATGTGGGCGGGCGAGACACAAAACGTGGCCGCGCTGCCCGAAAATGCCGGAAACATAAGCATCAGCACGCCAGCCTTTAACCGCGTATTCATCGCCTTGCACATCTTTCGACACCTACTCGACGAAGGCATCGGACTGCGCCAACTCTTAGACTACTACTACGTGCTACAAACCGACGAGGCCACCAATGAAGAACGAGACGAAAGCATACAAATCCTCACAAGCCTCGGGCTACAACATTTTATGCGCGGACTAATGTACGCCCTGCACGAACTCTTCGGCTTAGAGAAAGAGAAAATGCTCTTCCCGCCCAACGAGAAAGAGGGGCGTTTCCTCATCAACGAAATAATGCAAGCCGGAAACTTCGGACGCTACGACACACGCTTCGCGCAAGAACAACAAGGCGACACCCACCTGCGCCGCTTTCTGCGCAAGCAACAACGCAACGCGCATTTCATCACGCACTATCCCTCCGAGGTGCTTTGGCACCCTGTCTTTCGCATCTGGCAATTCGTCTGGCGATGGTACAAAAACTACCTATAAGAAAGAACCACAGAACGGTTGCAAACGACCGACACGCACAACCACACCAGGAAACGCACGCCCGGGGAGGCACAACGTTCGGATGCCGAAAATTTCACTGCCTGAAAGAAAAAAGGTAAATTTGCACCGCGATTTCAACGCTACAGACATACCCAAACACCTATACCAATCGCTATGAAAACCCTTGCGCTAAAGTATGGCTGCAACCCCAATCAGCAACCCGCAAGTGTCTTTATGGACACCGGCAGCGAACTGCCGTTTGAAGTACTCGCGGGACGTCCAGGATACATCAACCTGCTCGATGCACTCAACGCCTGGCAACTCGTCCGCGAACTAACATACGCCACCGGCCTGCCCGCTGCGGCATCGTTCAAACACGTTTCGCCCGCCGGGGCTGCCGTAGCATTGCCACTAAGCGACACGCTACGAAAAATCTACTTCGTTGACGACCTGCCACAACCCCTCTCGCCCATCGCCACGGCTTATGCCCGTGCACGCGGAGCCGACCGTATGTCGAGTTACGGCGACTTTGTTGCGCTGAGCCACACATGCGACCTTGACACAGCACTTATCCTGAAACGCGAGGTGAGCGACGGCATCATCGCCCCCGACTATACCCCCGAAGCCCTGGAAATACTGCGTGCCAAACGAAAAGGCACCTACTGCGTACTGCGGATGGACACCGACTACAAGCCCGCCACCATAGAGCAGAAGCAAGTATTTGGCGTCAGCTTCAGCCAGGCACGCAACGAGATAGACCTCTCCGACGACACCCTCTTCGGCAACATACCCACCGAGGCAAAGACAATGCCCGCCGAAGCCCTGCGCGACCTCAAAATAGCTCTCGTCACACTCAAGTACACACAGAGCAACAGCGTTTGCTACGCTAAAGACGGGCAAGCCATAGGAATAGGTGCCGGGCAGCAAAGCCGTATCCACTGCACACGTCTGGCGGGCGACAAAGCCGACCTATGGCACCTCAGACAACACCCGCGTGTACTCGCCCTGCCTTTCCTCGACGGCATACGCCGTGCCGACCGCGACAACGCTATCGACACCTATCTCGGACGCACACCCGAAGATGTACTCGCCGAAAACACGTGGCAACAGTTCTTTACCACGAAGCCCGAGCCACTAAGCGAACAAGAAAAGCGCGAGTGGCTCTCTAAACAAAGCAGCGTATGCCTTGGCAGCGATGCTTTCTTCCCCTTTGGCGACAACATAGAGCGCGCACATAAGAGCGGTGTGAAATATGTAGCGCAAGCCGGCGGCAGCGTACGCGACGACCACGTCATCGCCACCTGCAACAAATACGGCATCGCCATGGCTTTTATCGGTGTGCGGCTGTTCCACCATTAAGCCACACCCTTCCCTATGAGAAAAGCCAGCCGCAAAGAAGTGAGCCAAGCCATACAAGGCGGCATAGTGTTCCATCGTTGCACCACAGAACCCACCGACGACAAGAAGCGCACCAAGACAAAAGCCAAGAAGAAAGCCTATATCACCGGTGCACACGGTTCTGCCTCGGCAAAAAAGAAAGCCGCCATACGACAAGCACGGGCTAAGCGAGCAAATCGGCGCGCAAATAAGACGCGATAGATATTCGGCGCAAACACTCCTTAAATAATAAGGGACTTCTACCTATGAACATAGAATATATCCTCTCCCGACTAAGTTTGCAACAAATGGCGAGTGCATTCATCGTACTCTTTGCCATCATCGACGTGCTGGGTTCCACGCCTATCTTTATCAGTTTGAAAAACAAGGGACGGCCCACCAATGCGTTCCGCGCCACAATCATCAGCACCATTCTGCTCGTGACGTTCTACTACGCAGGCGATGCCGTGCTACGCCTCTTCAGCGTGGATATCCAAAGTTTTGCCGTGGCCGGCTCGCTAATTATCTTCTTGCTCGCTCTTGAGATGTTGCTCGACATAGAAATCTTCAAATACAGCGGGCCGCTAAAGGAAGCCACACTCATTCCCGTAGTCTTTCCCCTGATAGCGGGTGCAGGCTCTTTCACTACCCTACTCTCGCTTAAAGCCGAGTATGCCAGTGTGAACATTATGGGCGGCCTGATGCTTAATATGGTTTTTGTTTACTTCGTTATCAAGGGTGCCGACCGCGTGGAGCGTATCGTGAGTCGCACAGCTATCTATGTGCTCCGCAAATTCTTCGGTGTCATCCTTATGGCCATTGCCGTAAAACTCTTCACCACCAACATTGCCACCCTTATTCAGAACTTGTGCTGACGGAAGCTCCCTCACTCCCCCAAAAGCCTCACATAAAGCCGCATCAATAACACTCTTGTGCAGCAAGATATAGAAAAAAGTCGCTCAACTCGTGAGAGTCAAGCGACTTCTTTCTTTGACTTGTGGTAAATACGGCTTATTTCAGCTCAGCGAGATACTTGATGGTGCGTACCATCTGGCTCGTGTAGCTGTTTTCGTTGTCGTACCAAGCCACAACCTGAACGAGCGAGTTGCCATCGCCAATCTTGCTAACCATCGTCTGGTTGGCATCGAAGAGCGAGCCGAAGCGCATACCGATGATGTCGCTCGAAACGAGTTTCTCCTCGGTGTAGCCAAACGATTCGTTGGTAGCAGCCTTCATAGCGGCGTTAATGCCTTCGACAGTAACCTCGCCTTTCACTACGGCGTGGAGGATGGTGGTGGAGCCTGTGGGCGTGGGAACGCGCTGGGCAGCACCAATCAGTTTGCCGTTGAGCTCAGGAATAACCAGGCCAATAGCCTTTGCAGCACCCGTGGAGTTAGGAACGATGTTCTGGGCACCGGCGCGTGCGCGTTGTACGTCACCCTTACGCTGCGGGCCGTCGAGAATCATTTGGTCGCCGGTGTAAGCGTGAACCGTCGTCATAATACCGCTCTGGATGGGGGCGAAATCGTTAAGTGCTTTCGTCATAGGTGCCAAGCAGTTTGTCGTGCAAGAAGCAGCGGAGATAACCGTGTCGGCAGGAGTCAGCGTCGTGTGGTTCACGTTGTAAACAATCGTGGGAAGGTCGTTGCCAGCAGGAGCGGAGATAACCACTTTCTTAGCACCAGCCGTCAGGTGAGCAGAGGCCTTTTCCTTTGAGGTATAGAAGCCCGTGCACTCAAGCACAACATCTACGTCAAGTTCGCCCCAGGGCAGCTCGGCTGCATTGGGTTTTGCATAGATGGTGATCTTCTTGCCGTCCACGACAATAAAATCTTCACCAGCCTCCACGGTGTGTTTGTTCTCGCCGAACTTTCCGCAGAAACCGCCCTGTGCGGTGTCGTACTTCAAAAGGTGAGCAAGCATCTTGGGGCTTGTCAAGTCGTTGATTGCAACAACTTCGTAGCCGTCAGCTTCAAACATCTGACGGAATGCCAGGCGGCCAATGCGGCCAAAGCCATTGATAGCAACTTTTGTCATAAGATTTTTGTGTGTTGTAAAAAAGGAATGATAAATAAAAACGCCTAAATAAACGCTTACAAACAAAGTTTTCCTTGCAAGCGTGGCAAAAATACGTTTTTCTTCATAATTTTGCAGCAACAAGAGCGCAAAATGTTGTTCCCCATATACTTTTTGCACGTTTTGATAAGCAAAAAATGCAATTTCAACCTTGCTCAAACAGATTTAGCACGAACAACAACAACTATACACTATTATGGGATTTATCAAAGAATTCAAAGAGTTTGCCATGAAAGGCAACGTGATGGACATGGCTGTCGGTGTAATCATCGGCGGTGCGTTTGGAAAAATCGTTAGTTCACTGGTGGACGACGTGCTTATGCCTCTCGTTGGAATGATAACTGGCAACGTGGACTTCACTACGCTGGTATTGCAGATTGGCGAGGGCGAGGAGGCCGCTGTGCTGAAGTACGGCGTTTTTATTCAAAACATCGTTGACTTCCTCATCGTGGCATTCTGTATCTTCCTTATGCTTAAGGGCATCAACAAGTTGAACCGCAAGAAAGAAGAGCCCGCCCCCGAAGCTCCCGCAGAACCGTCGGCAGAAGAGAAATTGCTGACAGAGATACGCGACCTGCTCAAGCAAAAATAAAGAAAGGAGTCAACTTGAAGATTTGTTCAAGTAGTCTCAAGAAGAAAAAACACTGAACGTTGAGGCGGGTTCCATTCATTCGCATTGTCAGACTTCTGAGCTATTTTTGCTTTCAGCCTATCAGTTGAAGAGAGCGTGTAGCGGGCTACACGACCGATGAAACTTGCAGCAGGAAGCAAAAGATGACAAACGGCTAAAGCCCCATCAATGTCAAACTTTACCGTGGAAATTAATAGAACCCACCTTAAGTATTAAACATTGGCTGTAACATAGGCTTCTATGCACAGCCAATGTTTAATACTCAACGTTCCGAGTGCTTGTTAAACCTCGTAAAAAACAAGAAAAATAATGTACGCACGAAAGGCACTTGTTGTGCTGAGCGGCGGGCAAGATTCTACGACTTGTCTTTTTTGGGCAAAAAAACATTTTCAGCAAGTCAGTGCCCTTTCTTTCCGCTATGGTCAGCAACACGAAAGTGAGGTGCAGATAGCCCACGACATTTGTGCGGAAGCCAACGTACCATTCTTCTCGCTCAATGTGCCACTGATAGGCACACTGGGCAGCAACTCCCTCACCGACAAGAGCATCCCTATGGATGCCGAGAAACCCGCCGATGGGTTGCCGAACACGTTCGTACCCGGGCGCAACCTCTTCTTCCTCAGCATCGCAGCGGTATTTGCTCGCGAGCGCGGCATCTTCGACATCGTGACAGGCGTTGGGCAGACCGACTTCAGCGGTTATCCCGACTGCCGCGACACCTTTATCCACTCGCTCAACGTGACGCTAAACCTGGCGATGGACGAGACGTTTCGCATCCACACACCACTGATGTGGAAAGACAAAGCCGAGACGTGGGCTCTGGCCGACGAGCTCGGAGTGTTCAACCTCGTACGTTATCGCACACTAACTTGCTACCGCGGCATCGTAGGTGACGGCTGCGGTGAGTGCCCCGCGTGCAAACTGCGCAGAGAAGGATTAGAAAAGTATCTCAGAAACCGACAAGCCAACCCATCAAAATGAACACCACAAACCGAGAAGCGGAAGGGCTGCAAGCCCTCGGGAAGAAAACCCACTACAGCCAAGACTATGCCCCCGAAGTGCTTGAAACGTTTGAGAACAAACACCCTGATGCCGACTACTGGGTGACGTTCCACTGTCCGGAGTTTACCACGCTCTGCCCTATCACGGGGCAGCCCGATTTCGCCGAAATAATTATTCGTTATATACCCGACAAGCGAATGGTGGAGAGCAAGAGTTTGAAACTCTATCTCTTTAGTTTTCGCAACCACGGCGATTTCCACGAAGACGCGGTGAACATCATTCGCAAAGACCTTACACGCCTAATGAACCCGAAGTACATTGAAGTGTTAGGCCTCTTCACCCCTCGTGGAGGCATCGCCATCCACCCTTTCGCCAACTACGGACGCCCCGACACACCATACGAACAAATAGCCCGAGAACGCTTCGTGCGCCACGGGCTTAAAGAATGAACAATACAAGTTTTGGAAGTAACGTAACAGTAAGGACAGAAGAGAATTACTAAGTCCTGGCTTTTACCTTTTCAAGGCGTTGCCGACAAATAAGGATTGTAAAGTCGCTCAAAAGCAATAGAGGTTTCGGAGCCGTGTCCGGGAAAGACACGTGTTTGTGGCGGCAAAGTGAGGATTTTTGTTTTCAGCGTGGTTATAAGTGCCTGTGGGTCACTTCCTGGCAGGTCGGCTCGCCCTATTGACGCGCGAAAGAGGCTATCTCCGCTAAACAGCACCCCCTCGCTCTCCTCATAGAAACACACACCGCCAGGTGTATGTCCAGGAACAGACAAAACGTTAAGCGTATGACCGTTGCCGAAGCGGAACACATCGCCCTCCATAAAAGTCTGGCCTAACGGGGGTAATGAGAGCGGGAATGTTCGATGTAAAAATTGTTCTATCTGTCGGGGCTGAAGATAATACGTTTCAGCATCGGCCTGACTTACCTCGGGCTTAAGCCCGTATGTATCCTCCACCCATTGTGCTCCGAAGCAGTGGTCAAAATGTCCGTGCGTGAGCAAATGGCGAACAGGGTGCAAATGCTCACGCACGATATATGCTTGCAACGCAGCGTAGTCGTCTTCAAAATACGCGCCGCAGTCCACTATAACCGCTTCGCCAGAGTCGTCGCTCACCACGTAGCAGTTCTCTTGCAGGAGGTTCGTTACAAAAGTCTGAATGCGTAACATCGGTTTCTGTGCAGCGAGGCTATCTCACGCGATACTTTCCGCTCGTTATCGTTTCAAGCGTTAAGGGGATATACACCATTTGATAGTACTGCGGTTCTTCTTCGTAGAAGAAACCGATACGTTTGTCGGGCTGTAGCGTCATTGTGCTATAAGCCGACCCCGTATGGCTCACCTGATAGTCGCCTTCCCAGTGAGATGAAAAAGCCGTGGACGAGTCGTAGTCGGCAGGTGTGTTGAAGGGTTTGTAGTAAATCGTGACATTGGAGCGGTTGGGGCCTGCGGGAAGGCTTTGCAGGGCGAGTATGGTATTCTTTCCGCTTGCTGTTTCTACTACATCAATGATAAGAATTTCGCCGTTAGTACCTCGGCTGGTGGTCTTTATGCCTCCGTCCACCTGTTCGGTTGCCACGGGTGTGTCCCACGCCCCTGCCGCCGTCTTGATGTCGGTGTACTTGAAGATATTGAACCATCGTCCGTTGTCCTTGCGGCTACTGAGAAGTACACTTCCGTCGGGCAGCTCCTCACACTTCGGCTCGTCGCCCTTGGGTGCGGGGCTGTCGGTGGGCGTTCCGAGGAGGTTCCAGTTGCGCCCGAAGTCGTCGCTATATATCACAAAGTTGCCACCATGAGTGCACAGCGCGCCGTAGATACGATAGTAATTCCCCACCTTCACTTTGCGGCTCTGGCAGATACGTCCGCTACCCATAAAGAGTCCATTGATACGGTTTCCCAAGAGCGTCTCGTAGATTTGTGCGGTGAGGTCGATAGGTTGTTTATTCCACTGCCAGCGGCGTGTGCGCTTGTCGTAGGTGGCGTGTGTGCATACGATGCGTTGTGTGTGGCCTATCTTGCTACTCCAATAGGGTACGTCGCCGCTCACACAAACGAGCAAGAGCTCGTTGCGCTCACGGTCGGCCACGAGGCACGCATCGCCATAGCCTGCTTCTTCGCCCTCACCAGTGCCTGCGAGCACGGTGGTGGGATACGACCACGTTTGTCCGTTGTCTGCCGACGTGCGCATCAGAATATCTACACGCCCGTAGCCTATGTCGTTGCCGCAGGGACGTATATCGCTCAGGGCGATAAGGTCGCCGTTGTGAGCCGTGGCAATAGCGGGGATACGATAGGGATAGCCCGTGAAGTCGCCCGTGTGGAAAAGCACTGTCTGCGCGCCGACTGTGAGGCAGCAGACCAGTAGAAAGAATAAGGAGAAACGTTTTGCTTGCATAATTCGCTGTAGATATTTATTTGGATTTTTGTTTTAATAGCTGTTTCGCTTTACGTACTTTGCTTATGCGGCGTTCGTTTTCAACAGACTTCTGCTCGCCAAGGCAAAACATTACCGAGCTTCGCTTTGCTCTTCAGGCTTAACGCAAAAGTACTCATCTTAGCACACACCTAAAATAGTATAGTATACTCCTTTATTTGCCATAGAACGCACGCGGTTCAATCTTGTCGAGATAAGGAAAGGCATCGGGCAGTTCGCGGTGTCGGCTCTGCAAGAAAGCCTGAAGCTCGGGTTCGTCGTTGATAGAGTTGTCGCCCAGAGCGTTCTGCGCCTGTTCGGTGTATTCTATAGCGAGCTGTAGGCCTTGCACAAGAGCGTTGTAAGCGAGCATATAACAATAGTTGCGGCTCACACTATTGATAGCTTTCTGAATGAGCGCGGTGTTCTCGGCTGCACTCTTACGCACAAAGGCCAGCCTGCCAAAATAGGAGCACGCCCAGAAGCCGCCCTCGTCGCCCATTAGGAAGAGGGGGAAGCCCGGTAGTTTAGCCACGCGCAACGTGGTATCGGTGGGCGAGCCATAAAGCGTGGCATCGCCTTCGGCACGCACCTCTATGAGTTGGGGGATACGCCGCTCCTGCATTTCCTGAACAAATTGCAGGGAGTCTTCTTCAAAAGTGGTCTGCGCCTTATGTGGTAAGGAAAACAAAAAGGCTGCAAAAAGCAAACAAAGGTGACGTTTCGTGGGGTGCAGGAGTACTTTCATAGTATATCTTCCAAGGTTATACGGAGCAAAAATAATCAATTTCGCTTAATTCTGCGTATTTTTGCAGAGCAAACCCCAAAAGCACTTATGCAAGACATTCGTAACATAGCCATCATTGCCCACGTAGACCACGGCAAGACTACGTTGGTGGACAAAATGCTTCTTGCCGCTGGTCTGTTTCGCCAAAACCAACAAGCGGGCGAACTTATACTTGACAATAACGAGCTGGAACGCGAGCGCGGTATAACCATACTTTCAAAGAATGTATCCGTGCGCTATCGCGATGTAAAAATCAATGTCATCGACACACCGGGTCACAGCGACTTCGGCGGCGAGGTGGAGCGCGTTTTAGGTATGGCCGACGGCTGTTTGTTGCTCGTTGATGCCTTTGAGGGGCCTATGCCGCAGACACGCTTTGTGTTGCAGAAAGCCTTGCAACTCGGCCTGAAACCCATCGTTGTGGTCAATAAAGTGGACAAGCCCAACTGCCGCCCCGAGGAGGTGTATGAAATGGTGTTTGACTTGATGTTTGAGCTCGGTGCCACCGAGGACCAGCTTGACTTCCCCGTAGTGTATGGGTCGGCCAAGCAAGGCTGGATGGGAGAGGACTGGCACACACCAACGAACGACATTACCTATCTGATGGACAAAATCGTGGAAGTAATTCCCGCTCCCGAGCGTTTAGAAGGCACGCCGCAGATGCTCATCACGTCGCTTGACTACAGCAACTACACTGGGCGTATCGCCATAGGCCGTGTGCGGCGCGGCACACTTCTCAACGGGCAGGTAGTAACGATAGCCCACCGCGACGGCACGTTGGAGAAAACACGTATCAAAGAACTCCAAACGTTTGAGGGTATGGGACGCGCCTCGGCAGAGCACGTTAGTAGCGGCGACCTCTGCGCGGTGATAGGCATTGACAACTTTGAGATAGGCGACACCATTTGCGATGCCGAAACGCCTGAGCCGCTGCCACCAATTGCTATCGACGAACCCACGATGTCTATGCGTTTCACCATCAACGACTCCCCTTTCTTCGGAAAGGAGGGAAAATACTGCACAAGCCGCCACATCGGTGAGCGCCTTGCTAAGGAACTGGAGAAAGACCTCGCCCTGCGCGTAGAACCCGACGGTACCGATGCCTGGGTGGTTTCAGGACGTGGCGTGCTGCACCTAAGCATCCTCATTGAAACAATGCGCCGCGAGGGATATGAACTGCAGGTGGGACAGCCACAGGTGATATTCAAAGACGTCAAAGGCCAGCGATGCGAACCTATTGAAGAACTCACCATCAACGTGCCCGAGGAGTTTGCCAGCCGTATGATTGACATCGTGACCAAACGCAAAGGAGAGTTGACACAGATGCAAACACTCGGCACACGTGTTGACCTGGCTTTCGACATTCCCTCGCGCGGCATTATAGGGCTGCGCACCAACATTCTCACCGCCTCGCAGGGCGAAGCCATTATGGCACACCGCTACAAAGAATACCAGCCCTACAAAGGCGACATCACACGCCGCATCAACGGATCTATGATTTCTATGGACGACGGTATGGCCGTGGCATACAGCATTGATCACCTGCAAGACCGCGGGCATTTCTTTATCTCCCCACAAACGGAGGTCTATGCTGGCCAAGTGGTAGGCGAACATGTGCACGAGAAAGACTTGGTAATCAACGTTACGCGCACCAAACAACTCACCAACGTGCGAGCCAGCGGCACCGACGAAAAGGCACGCATCATCCCGCCTATACAGTTCTCTCTGGAAGAAATGTTGGAATATATCAAAGAGGACGAACTTGTGGAAGTAACACCCAAATCGCTGCGTATGCGCAAAACCATCCTCGACCACTTAGCCCGCAAGCGCAACAACATCAAGGAGGCCTGACAGCAGAAAACCGCCAACGGCACTTCGGGGAAATAAAACCCGACAAAGAACAAACTAAGTCCCTCTGATTATCACACCAAGTGATTTTAGGATCAGAGGGACTTAGTTGTTCTTTGTCGGAGCTATAAACCTCGCTGACTTGACTTTGTGTTATCGTTGAGGCGGTTTAGTCCTTAATGCTCGCGCGATAGAGGAAACAAATAATTGCTGCATACATCACGAGCGAAAGAACCATAGCCGTAGGCGTGGCTGTCCAATCGCCGAGTTGCAAATCCACCCCGGCGAATGTCAATCCAGCACTTACCACACCCATAAGCGCACCCCCGGCGATAAACCCGCTGGCAAGGAGAGTGCCGCGTTCGCCACGACGACTATTTACTGCGACATCTGTGCTACTCTTCTCTACAAAGTAGTGGACAAGTCCGCCAACAATGAGCGGCAAGTTAAGCGGCAGGGGGATAAACATACCGAGTGCAAACGCCAAGGCAGAGATGCCGCAGCGGTCAAGCACGATAGCCAGCACGGCACCTATGCCATAAAGCAACCACGGCGCACCGCCGCCACTCATCAACGGCTCTATCACAGCAGCCATAGCACGAGCCTGCGGAGCAGCCATCACATCGCTGTTGTCGGCAGTAAAACCATAGGCCTCGTTTAGGATATAGATTACACCACACACCGTGGCAGCACTCACCAGCACGCCGACAAACTTAAAGCCTTCTTGCTTGGCAGGCGTACTACCGAGCCAATAACCTATCTTTAAGTCGGTGACGAAAGAACCCGCCGTACTCAACGCCGTGCAAACCACACCGCCCATAATTAGTGCCGCCACCATACCGTGAGTACCGTTTAAGCCCACGAGTACCATAATGATACTACTCAAAATTAGCGTCATCAGCGTCATTCCACTCACTGGGTTAGAGCCGACGATAGCAATAGCATTGGCCGCCACGGTGGTAAAGAGAAAGGCTATTACAGCCACAATGACGATGCCGACAAGTGTGTGCAGCAGATTGCCATCCATCGGGCCGAGGAAGAAGAATATGGTAGTGGCTACGAGAGCGAGCAAAGTACCCCAGAGAATAATTTTCATCGGGAGGTCGCGCTGTGTGCGTTCCACCTCGGTACCATCGCCGCTCTTGCCCATTTTGCCGATAAGACTAAACGCACCTTTGATAACGCCCCAACTTTTTATCACGCCAATAATGCCAGCCATAGCAATTCCGCCAATGCCGATACTCTTTGCATATTGGAAGATGTCGGCAGGCATGGCAGCACTGGCGGTGATACCACTGTCGTTGAGTACGAGGTCGGGGAAGAGTTGACCTATAACAGGCACGATAACCCACCACACGGTGACACTACCTGCACAGATTATGGCGGCGTATTTTAGTCCGACGATGTAGCCCATACCAAGCAGGGCGGCCCCCGTGTTGAGGCTGAACACAAACTTGGCTTTCTCGGCCACGGTATGTCCCCAGGCAAAGGCGGTAGTTTGGAACGTCTCAGCCCAAGCCCCCGTAGAAGCAACGATAAAGTCGTACAAACCGCCTATGATGCCTGCTACGAGGAGCGGCTTGGCCTGCCCCGCCCCACTCTCGCCGCTGATGAGTACCTGTGTGCTTGCCGTGGCTTCGGGGAAAGGGTATTTGCCGTGCATATCCTTCACAAAGTATTTGCGGAAAGGAATAAGAAATAAAATGCCGAGTACGCCGCCAAGGAGGGAGGCCAAGAAAACGTGCAGGAAGTTGATGCTAATCTCTGGATTAACACTTTGTAGAATAAAAAGAGCAGGCAACGTGAAGATAGCTCCCGCCACAATCATTCCCGAACAGGCGCCAATGCTCTGAATAATAACATTCTCGCCCAGAGGGTCTTTGCGCGCCGTAGCACCGCTGAGGCCTATGGCGATAATAGTGATAGGAATGGCGGCCTCAAAAACCTGGCCGACCTTTAGTCCGAGGTAGGCACACGCGGCACTAAACACCACGGCCATCAGCACGCCCCAGGTGATTGACCACGGCGTTAGTTCGCGAAAACGGCTCTTGGCAGGCATTATCGGCTCGTAAGCCTCGCCTGCCGCAAGCTCGCGAAAAGCATTTTCCGGAAGTTTCGTCGTTTGCATAAAGAATATATAAGTTTGAGTTTTAGTTGCGTAAAAAAAAGAAGCCCTCTCCCTGCAAAGCGCAGGAATACTTGCAGGCAACAAAGTATAAGCCCTTAGTCCATACGTGCGCGATAGTCTTCGTAGGAATACTTACGCAACAACTTTAGCCTGCCATCGGTCTGAAGCAAATAGATAGCGGGGTGGCGAATGCCATTGAAAGTCGTTGTCTTTACCGTGGTATAGTGATTCATATCTTCAAACACAATCTTGTCGCCCACGTCAAGCGGCTTGTCAAAACGCCAATAGCCCATCCAGTCGCCGCTTAGACAGCTGTTGCCGCCAAGACGATAAACACAGGGTATTTTTTTCGCCTCTGCTATCGTTAGCAAAGGGAGCGTTTCTGCGCCACGCACAGTGGGGTGATACGGCATTTCAAGGCAGTCGGGCATATGGGCGGTAAAACTGACGTTGAGCACAGCGGTCTTGATGCCGGCGTTTTCCACCACGTCGCACACCGAAGCCACCAGCGGCCCCGTCTGCCAGCCGAAAGCCGAGCCGGGCTCTAATATAATATGGAGTGAAGGGTGATGCTCACGAAAAGCACGAAGCAAGGAGATGAGGTGCGCGGTGTCGTAGTCGCTACGCGTAACCAGATGGCCACCACCGAGATTGAGCCAGCGCAAACCGCCAAGCCACCTACCAAAACGCTCCTCCAACACGTTGAGCGTGCGTTCCAGTGCATAACTATCGTTCTCGCAATGGTTGTGGCAAAGAAAACCCTCAATGCCTTCGGGCAACACGTCGGGCATCTGCTGCGCCGCCACACCGAAGCGCGACCCCGGAGCACAAGGGTTGTAAAGCAAGGTTTCTATCTCGCTATAGCCAGGGTTGATACGCAAGCCGAGCGATACATCACTGCGTTGGCGCGCTAAGGGAGCAAAGCGTGCATATTGCGAAAGGCTGTTGAACGTGAGGTGGCTACTCCACTTCAGCACGTCGACAAACGTATCCGCTTCGTAGGCGGGGCTATACGTATAGCACGGCGCGCCAAACTCTTCAAAACCCAAGCGTGCCTCATCGGGCGAGGCGGCACTGACGTGGCTGATGTATTGACGGAGCAACGGAAACGTACGCCAGAGGGCGAAAGCCTTAAACGACATAACAAACTCCACCCCCGACGCAGCAGCCACTTGCGCTATCAACGACCAGTTGGCCTCCAATCGTCTTTGCTCCACCACATAAGCGGGAGTAGGCAAGGTTTGAAGCCAAGAAGAAACTGATTTTTCTACATCAACTCGCATAACAGCGGCAAAAATAGTGAAAAAGTTGGGAAGAAATAGTAAAGTTATGCGCGTGCCTGCTCTTTACATAAATGTTCTGGCCAAACACAAACGGAAGCGGGCGACGGCTCTGTACGCGAAGCCACACAATAAAACGCCGACAGGAGCGTTTATATATAAGAATATGCGTCCTACACTCCGCTATATAGTATCTCTCTGTCTCCTACTCTGTCTCGCGCTTTCCGTCAGTGCTCAGACACGCCGCGTGCAAAACAAGCCCTTTATCGACCAACGGCGGTTGCACTACGGTTTCTTTTTCGGCATACACGACCAAGGACTCTCACTACAAGGCAATGGCTACATAGACCCCACCACAGGCCAGCAGTGGACGGTGAAGAACGACCACACGAACTTTGGATTTCACGTCGGCGTACTCGGTGAGTTAAAGATAAACACCTACGTAGGGCTGCGCCTGCAACCCACCCTCTATTTCGGCTCTAAGCATCTCGCTTTTCTTGACCAACTCACCGGACAAAAACAATCGCAGGATATGAAGAGCACGTACATCGCCCTGCCCGTCTTAGCAAAAATCGCCGCGCCACGCTGGAACAACTATCGCCCGTATGTCATTGCGGGGATAAACCCGATGTACGACCTCACCACGAAAAAACACACCCTGTTGCGAGCCAAGCCACTGGCCGTAAACTTAGAACTCGGTATGGGCTGCGACTTCTATCTGCCATTCTTCAAACTTATACCCGAGCTGAAGTTTAGCCTCGGCCTTGCCGACCTCCTCGACCACAAGCGCGAAGACCTCCACGAAGCCCAAGACATTATTTACACACGCTCTGTGGACAAAGCCACGAGCCATTTCGTCACGCTAACACTCTATTTTGAGTAAAAAACACGCCTCCGCGCACAAAAACTTTGAAACTTTGAGAGTTGGAAGCCAAGGAAACACTAACTTTGCTCGCCAAAGAAACAAACACCGAAAGAACACATAAACTAATCAATTCATAAGACTTATGAACATTAAAGCAATTAAAGCCCGCGAGATTCTTGACTCACGCGGCAATCCCACCGTAGAGGTGGACGTAGTACTCTGCGATGGCACCGTAGGACGTGCCGCTGTACCCTCGGGTGCCAGCACCGGCGAGAACGAAGCCTTGGAACTCCGCGACGGCGACAAGAGCCGCTATCTCGGAAAAGGCGTTCTCAAAGCCGTAGAGAACGTGAACAAAGTGATTGCTCCCGCCCTCGAAGGCCACTGCGTACTCGACCAGCGCGGCATCGACCACCTGATGCTCAAGCTCGACGGCACAAAGACAAAGAGCAACCTCGGTGCTAACGCTATACTCGGCGTGAGCCTCGCCGTAGCACAAGCCGCAGCCAAGAGCCTCGGCATACCTCTCTATCGCTACATCGGCGGTACCAACACCTATACGCTCCCCGTGCCTATGATGAACATCATCAACGGCGGTGCACACAGCGATGCTCCTATCGCTTTCCAAGAGTTTATGATTCGCCCGGTAGGTGCTAAGACATTCCGCGAAGGCATTCGTATGGGTGCCGAAGTGTTCCACGCCCTGCAGAAAGTACTCAAGAAGCGCGGCCTCAGCACAGCAGTGGGCGACGAAGGCGGCTTCGCTCCAGCACTCAACGGTATAGAGGACGCACTCGACTGCATCATTGAGGCAGTAGAACTCGCAGGCTACAAACCCGGCGACGACATCACCATCGCTATGGACTGCGCTGCCAGTGAGTTCTGTGTGAACGAAGGAGGCAAGTTCTTCTACGACTACAAACAACTCAAGAACGGCGCACAAAAAGACCCCAACGGCAAGAAGCTTAGCGTTGAGGAACAGATAGAGTTCCTTAAGACACTCATTGAGAAATACCCCATCGACAGCATCGAGGACGGTATGAGCGAGGAGGACTGGGAAGGCTGGCAGAAACTCACCGCCGCCGTGGGCGACCGTTGCCAACTCGTGGGCGACGACCTCTTCGTGACCAACGTAGAATACCTCAGCCGTGGCATTCGCGAGAAGTGTGGCAACAGCATTCTCATTAAGGTAAATCAGATCGGTTCGCTCACAGAGACGCTCGACGCCATAGAGATGGCACACCGCGCCGGCTTCACCAGCGTGACCAGCCACCGCTCCGGAGAAACCGAGGACGTTACCATCGCCGACATCGCCGTAGCCACCAATAGCGGACAAATCAAGACAGGCTCTATGAGCCGCACCGACCGTCTGGCTAAGTACAACCAACTCCTTCGTATAGAAGAAGAACTCGGCGACCTCGCCGTCTATGGCTCCGCTGTAAAGACAAAGCGTAAGTAACAACCCTATATCGCTAAGCAATAACCATTGCTGCGCATACCGACTATGCGACAGTAATGGTTATTGCTTTTTTGTAGCCGATAGAACTGTTGCCAACGGCTATCGGTCATTGGTTATTGATTATTGTTTAACGTTTATTGCTCGGAAAAGCGTAACTTTGCCGTGCAAAGACATCGTTATGGAAAGATTAACAAGGCTTTTTCAGCAACATTTTGGTTTTCGCCCCGACAACACGGCGGCGATAGCGGGTGCGGGAAGCAATCGCCGATACTTTAGACTAACGGGCGGCGAGCAGTGTGCCATAGGCGTAATCGGTGTTTCTGCCGATGAAAATCGCGCTTTCATCTATCTCTCGCGCCATTTTCGCGATGCCGGGCAGCCGATGCCTCTAATCTACGGCGTGTCAGCCGATGCGATGTGCTACCTACAAGAAGACTTTGGCACGCGCTCGCTCTACGATGCCTTGGCAACAGCGCGCAACAATACATATATATATGGAGCGGCAGAAGAACAACTCCTGGAAACCACCCTGCGCGCCTTAGCCCACCTACAAACAGAAGGCGCACGCGGACTGGACGAGACGCTGTTGCTCAGTCCGCGAAGAATGAACACACGAGCCGCGATGTTCGACCTCACGTATTTCAAATATATGTTTCTGCGCGCACAAGACATTCCTATTGACGAACTGCGCCTTGAGGACGATATGCTTCGCCTCTCCGATGACCTTTGCGGAAAGCCTGCCAAGACATTTCTTTATCGCGACTTCCAAGCGCGCAACGTGATGCTTACCGCCGACAATCAGCCACGATTTATTGACTACCAAGGCGGACGCCTCGGCCCCTTACAATACGACTTAGCCTCGTTCCTCTGGCAAGCCTCGGCACACTATCCCAACGCGCTCAAAGAAAGGCTCATTGCAGCCTACCTCAACGAACTATCCACTATTCAACAAGTAGAAAACGACGCTTTCCTGCAACAGTTGCAAGGCTTCGTCTTGCTCCGCACGCTGCAAGTACTCGGAGCTTATGGTCTTCGCGGCATCATAGAGCGCAAGGCCTATTTCTTACAAAGCATTCCTGCCGCGATAGACAACCTTCGCACACTGCTCGCCGACGGAGTTTGCCGCCCCTACCCCTATTTAGAGGAAACCCTGCAACGCCTTTGTGAACGAACTTATTAAAGCATACAAAAAAGCGAGAACAACGTTTGCGTGGTATCTCAGCCACATTGTAGTAAAGCAATCCCCCTACGAAATGGAAACAAACCCAAACAATAGGCTTACCATTCGCGTGATGAGTTTCAGTTTCAAGCACGGGCTACCCACCGACCCCAGCGGCAACGGCGGCGGCTACATTTTCGATTGCCGCAGCACACACAACCCCGGACGCTACGAAGCCTATAAACACCTCACCGGACACGATGCCGCAGTCATCAAGTTTTTAGAAGACGATGGCGAAATAACTACGTTTCTCTCCCACGTCTTTCCACTTATTGACCACCACACCGAGTGCTTTCTCCAACGCGGCTTCACACACTTAATGGTGTGTTTCGGCTGCACCGGCGGACAGCATCGCAGCGTCTATTGCGCCGAACAAACAGCGCGCCATCTCAAAGAGAAATATCCTGTACGTGTGGTGTTGGAACACCGCGAGCAAAGCCTTCCGACAATGACATTCAACTAACAACCGCCCATCGGAAACTCTGAGCGTTTTCAACAAGACGAAAAAGGAACTCCGAGCAACTCCGAAAGCCCCAATAACCACATAAACAAATGACTATCCTTTCCGAAGTAAGTTGGGGATTCATCGGTTGCGGCGAGGTGACAGAGCGCAAGAGCGGCCCGGCCTTTAATCTTATAGAGGGCTCGCACATTCAAGCAGTAATGAGTCGCAACAAAGACAAAGCACGCTCCTATGCCCAACGCCACAACATCCCACACTACTACAACGATGCACAGTTGCTTATCGACGACCCCGATGTCAACGCCGTCTATATAGCCACGCCGCCCAGCACGCATGCCACCTATGCCATTATGGCAATGAAAAGCGGCAAGCCGGTGTATGTAGAAAAGCCCCTCGCCGCGAGTTATGAAGATTGCTGCCGTGTCAACCGCATAGCCGAAAAGACCGGCGTGCCTTGTTTCGTGGCCTACTACCGCCGCCTGCTCCCTTATTTCCTAAAAGTTAAAGCACTGCTCGACACGGGGGCTATCGGTCAAGTAATGGGTGTACAGATACGTTTCAGCGTTCCTCCGCGCGACCTCGACTACAACCGCACGAACCTGCCCTGGCGCGTTATCCCCGACATTGCCGGCGGCGGATACTTCTACGACCTCGCCCCCCACCAAATAGACCTCCTACAACAAATGCTCGGCCCCGTGACCGAGGCAGAAGGCTTCACCGCCAACCGACGAGGCCTCTACGATAGCGAGGACACCGTGGCGGCCTGCTTCCGCTTTGCTAACGGACTGCCCGGCAGCGGCACATGGTGCTTCGTGGGCGACGAGAGTGCTAAGGAAGATGCAGTGCAACTGACGGGCGAGAGTGGAAGCCTACACTTCAGTGTGTTTAACTACCACCCCATTGTGCTTCACAACAGCCAAGGCCGACAAGAGTTTCAGCCCGAAAACCCTCAATTTGTGCAACTGCCGCTGATTGAGCAAGTGGTTCGCCACCTCCAAGGGCAAGCCATCTGTACGTGCGACAGCGTCAGTGCCACGTCGGCCAACTGGGTGATGGATCGCATCCTCGGAAAACTCTAACCCCTCCCCTCTTATCGTGTCACGTCGCTTCTTTCTTCTTCTGTTATTCTACGTCTGCGCCATTACCCTTTTCGCGCAGACCGATAGCACGGCAACAGAAAGCGATACCATCACCGCCATCACCGCCAACACCGACTCAACCGACACCAACACCTCCGACACCACCAAACGTCCCGGCTTCCTCGCACGCCTCATCGCATTGTTCGACGACACCGACAGCACATACATAGAACCCAACCTCTACAACTATGCCTTTATGTTGCAGAACACCAACTTTTACCAGTCGTACAACCTTCGCGCCATTGCCGACGACAACAGCGTGCAGCGCATAAGCCTCTCCCCCGCCACCACCTTTCGCATCGGGCCTTACCTCGGCTGGCGGTGGCTCTTCCTCGGATATACGTTCGACGTGTCACGACCCGAAAAGGCAGGAAAAGCCACACAGTTCAACGTGTCGCTTTATAGCGCACGTATCGGGGTAGATTTTGTATATGTGAAAAACACAGGAAACTTCTTCTTCAACTCCATTTATGGCTTTCAGGACGTAGAGAGCAAAGACATCAGAGGAATGGCTTTTAGCGGTATGGCCACCTACAACCACAGCCTGAACATTTACTACGTCTTCAACCACCGCCATTTCTCCTACCCCGCAGCATATAGTCAGAGCACACGCCAGCGACGTAGCGCAGGCTCCTTCCTCCTCGGGTTTCGCTACGACATATCACGCTGCAAGTTCGACTACAACGCGTTGCCACAAATGCTCATCGCCGAAGACAAACTCTTCGAGGGTTTCAAAGGTGCTGCCTACGACCACCGCAACTACAGCGTCAGTTTCGGCTACGCATTCAACTGGGTGCCACTGCGCAACGTACTCGTCTCGGCCTCGGTGATGCCATCGCTCGGCTATCGCTTGCAAAAGGGCGAGCACTTTGAGTTAGACCGACAACGCGTTTGGACAAACGTAAAAAACTTCAACATCGACTTCGTAAACCGTGCCGCGGTGGTATGGAATAATTCGCGCCTTTTTGTCGGAATTAGCCTGGTAAACTATCTCTACAACTACCGCGCCGACAAGTTTGGCGTCACCAACGCGCTGACTTTCTTCAACATCTACGCAGGCATAAACTTCCTGCGCCGACACGAATATCGCACTGCGGGGAAGAACAAGTGGTAAACCCCACCTGCTCGGCCTATGCTAACAACAGCCACCCCCGCCCGCTCCTGAAAAGACCACAAAACAATCGTTCTTTCCCTATGCCCCTCCTCGTCATACTCGGCCCCACGGCAGTGGGAAAAACAGCCTTGTCGCTCGGTGTGGCCGAGCGACTCGGCGCACCTATCGTCAGTGCCGACTCCCGACAGATGTTTCGCGGCATGGAGATAGGCACCGCCGCACCTACAAAGCAAGAGCAACAGCGCGTGCCACACTATTTCATCGGCACACTCGCCCCCGACCAATACTACAACGCTGCACGCTACGAAACAGAAGCCCTGACGCTACTCAAGAAACTTTTTGAACGCCACAACTACGTAGTTCTCACCGGCGGTTCTATGCTTTATCTTGATGCCGTGTGTCAGGGCATTGACGACATACCTACCGTTGACGACGAGGTGCGCCGCGACGTGCAACAACGGCTCGCCAACAACGGGATAGAAGCCCTGCGCAGCGAACTGCGCCTCATTGACCCAACCTACTACGCCCAGTGCGACCTACGCAATGCCCGCCGCATCGTTCACGCCTTAGAGGTGTTCTACACCAGCGGACATCCCCTTTCCGCCTTTCGCGGACAGCCGAAAACGCCGCGCCCCTTCCGTATCATAAAGATAGGCCTGCGGCGCGAGCGCACCGACCTGTTCCAACGTATCAACACGCGCACCGAGCAAATGCTCGCCCACGGACTCATCGACGAAGCACGGCGGCTCAAACCCTTCCGCCACTGCAACGCCCTGCAAGGCGTGGGCTACAAAGAAGCATTTCGCTATCTCGACGGCGAATGGACACTCAACGAAACACGTGCTAAAATACAGCGCAACACCCGCGTCTATGCCAAGAAACAAATCACGTGGTTTCAGAAAGATACAGCCATACATTGGCTTGATGCCCCCACAGCCACACCCCACGACGTATTGCGCATTTTACAAGCATAAGCCCCGAACGGCTGAAACAAAAATGCGTATCTTTGCCCCGCAGAAACGCCGATAAGAACTCCGACACCCACACCTACAAGCTCGGCACATAATACTCCTATGTCACGCACCATCCCCCCGCCTATTCCCAAACATTCCTCACGAAGCGGATGCAGAGGCTGCCTTTTTCCTTTCGGTGGCTTCTTTCGCTGGTACTTCGGCCTCTATCGCAACTCCACGCTGCTGCGCAAGGTATGGGTAGCCACTGTGTCGTTCATTCTCTTTGTGTCGCTCTACAGTGCAGCCGTGATGTTCAACTTCCTTTGGCTCTTCGGCAAGTCGCCCTCGCTCGACGACATAATGCACCCCAAAACAGCAGAGGCCTCCGAAATCTACTCCGCCGACGGCAAGTTGCTCGGCAAGATGTTTAGCGAAAACCGCAGCATTGTACCCTACGACAGTATCAGCCCCGTTTTCTTCAACGCCCTGATAGCCACCGAAGACGCGCGTTTCTACAAACATTTCGGCATCGACCCCCTCGGCGTAGGAGGTGCAGTGAAAGATGCCATACAAGGCCGAGCACGAGGAGCCTCCACACTGACACAACAGTTGGTGAAAAACATGTTTCGCACACGCTCCAAGTACTCCACCGGCTTGCTCGGCTATATTCCCGGCGTACGTATGCTCGTGATGAAGAGCAAAGAAATGATACTCGCCGTGGGTATCGAGATGTTCTACACCAAAGAGGAGATACTCACGATGTACGCCAACACCGTAGATTTCGGCCACAACTCCTTTGGCGTGAAGACCGCCGCACGCACTTTCTTCAACACCACACCCTCGCACCTCAGCACAGAAGAGGCCGCCGTACTCGTAGGGCTGCTCAAAGCCACCAGCACCTACTCCCCCCTAAACCACCCCGAAGCCAGCGCAGAGCGTCGCAACGTAGTGTTTCAATGTATGGTGGAACAAGGCACCCTCTCCGAAGCCGAAGCCGCCACGCTCAGCAGACAGCCCATTCATCTGAGCGTGAGCCGCGAAAACGCCGTAGAAGGACGGGCGCAGTACTTCCGACAAGCCGTGGCCGACTTCATCACACGCAACGTACCCGACGTAGATCCCTATAGCGACGGGCTGAAAATATACACCACGCTCGACTCACGTATGCAACAATACGCCGAACAAGCCGTGCTTAAACACATGCGCCAAGTGCAAGCCTCCTTCAACGAACACTGGCGCGGACAGGGCGACCCCTGGCGCGACGAACACGGACGTGTGGTACCCGGCTTCTTGGAAAAACAAGTAAAAAACACCGATGCCTACCGCCAACTCGCAGCACGCTTCCCCGACCAGCCCGATAGCATACGCCACTACCTCAACCGCCCACACCAAGTGCGGCTCTTTGACTATAGCGACAAGCCACGCATAGCCACGATGTCCACTATGGACTCCCTAAGTTATATGCTACGCTTTATGCACTGCGGCTTTATCGCTATGGAGCCCGAGACAGGACAGATAAAAGCCTGGGTGGGCGATGTGGACTACAAAACGTGGAACTACGACAAAGTCACCGCCCAGCGACAGCCCGGCTCCACGTTCAAACTCTTCGTATATACCACCGCTATGAAACAAGGGCGATTGCCCAACGACCGTGTGGAAGACTCCCCCATCAGCGTGCCACTCGGCGGCGGACGCAAATGGGAGCCACACAACGCCAGCGGAAAGTTCTCCAACCAACTCCTGCCACTACACACCGCCTTTGCACGTAGCGTAAACACCGTAGCAGTGAAACTCGCCCTGCAATGCGGAATCGGCAATGTGGCACAGACGGCACACGATATGGGCATACGCAGCGAACTAACCGAGACACCCGCCCTGTCTCTCGGCGCGAGCGACGTAAACCTCCTCGAGATGGCAGCCGCATACTGCTGTGTAGCCAATGGCGGAAGCCGTGTAGAGCCAATGT
Source organism: uncultured Prevotellaceae bacterium (assembly GCA_937877625.1). Classification (GTDB taxonomy): domain Bacteria; phylum Bacteroidota; class Bacteroidia; order Bacteroidales; family Bacteroidaceae; genus Alloprevotella. The sequence continues at coordinate 7,599 of CALFJG010000024.1, read as the reverse complement.
TCGTCACACGCATTCTCAATGCCGAGGGCGAAGTGGTGTTTGAAGCCGCGCCACGCCTTACGCGCGTCCTGCCCGAGGCCGCCGCCGACAATATGCGACGCCTCCTAATGGCCGGCGCACACGAGCTAGGAGGTACCAGCACACGCCTCGCACAATACATCGGAGCCACCGGCGAACAAATGGACTACGGCGGCAAGACAGGCACCACAAACAACCACAGCGATGCCTGGTTCGTGGGAGTAACGCCACAACTCGTGGGAGCCTGCTGGGTGGGCGGCGAATTTCGCAGCATACACTTTCGCACCGGTGCGATGGGACAAGGAAGCCGCCTCGCACTACCCGTATTTGGCGAGTTTATACGCCAAGTATTGGCCAACGGAGCCTTGCGCCCACGCTATGTGCAACGCTTCACGTGGCAGGGCGGACGACTACCGCGCACCTACAACGACAGCACACTCTACGAAGGCGACGACCGCTACCGCCCCGACAGCACACGCCCCAACAACTTCTACGGCGACGAATACGAAGACGACACACAAGACGACAGCACAGCCAACAGCCACTACACACCACCCATCGAGCCATCCGTCAAACCATCAAAAGACGAACGCAACACCACACAGCGACGCGACACTCGCACACACCAACACGACAGCCGCAACGCCGACGAACTCTTTGAGTAAACAACGAGGCACAGCAGCCGCACCCTCCTACACACGCACAAGCCTGCTGGCTGACAACCTCCACACCACCTCCACATCACCTCCACACACCCACAACACGCCGCACGCTACACTTTTTGACACAAAGCCACACAGAAACAGCAGAAAACACTATCTTTGCGGGCAGAAATGAGGCGAACACTCCTTTTCATACTACTCTTTTGCACCACGCTAACCGCCGCTGCCAAGGGAAAACAATTTATCCTTTGCATTGATGCAGGTCACGGCGGCCACGACGCTGGAGCGGTGGGCATCACAGCCAAAGAAAAAGACATCAACCTCTCCGTAGCCCTCGCCTTCGGCAAGTTGGTAGAACAGAAGTGCCGCGATGTCAAAGTGATATACACCCGCAAGACAGACATTTTCATCTCCCTCCAAGGGCGAGCCGACATAGCCAATGCCGCCCATGCCAACCTTTTCATCAGCATCCACACCAACAGCGTCCCCGACGGACACTGGGCCTACGGCTCCGAGACCTACGCACTGGGAAAAAACAGCCTCGGCACAAACTATAACGTAGTAACCGGCCAAGGCCGCGTCACAGCCCACCAAGGAGCACATCAACGCCAAGAAGCCTATGCACCAGCCACCGCCGAAAACGCCATAGCTTTCGACCTCCTCCACGAAGCTGGATTAGAACAAGGAGCTCTCTTCGCACAGTGCATACAGCAGTGGTATAAAAAAGCCGGACGCGTGGACAAAGGAGTAAAAGAGGGCGTGTGGCTCGTACTCCGGCGCACCGTGATGCCCGCCGTACTCACCGAGCTCGGATTTGTCAGTACACCCGACGAAGAAGCCTATCTCACCTCAGCAGGAGGTGTGCAAACATTAGCCAACTGCCTCTACAACGCATTTATAGACTATCGCAACGCCCTCGACCACCAGAAACGAAAAACATTACCGCTGAACGCTGCACCATCGCCAAGACCACGCCAAAACCCTCAAGCACAACAGCCAAGCACAACAACACAAACCACCACACAACCACAACAGCAGCAGCAACCACCACAACAGCAGCAGCCACCACAACAACGACAACAACCCGCCACAAACCAAAACAGTCAGCAAAACACACCACAGCAACAACCCGCACAACAAAGCCAACAACCACCACGGCAACAACCCGCACCAGCACAACCCACACAGCACAAAGTATGCTTCAAGGTGCAGATACTTTCCAGCTCTAAGGAACTAAAGACCAACGACCCACAATTCAAAGGACTCAAAGACGTTGCACTCTATAAAGAAGGCAACACCTTCAAATACACCGTAGGCCAATTCACCACACTCGCCGATGCACGAAAATACAAAGACCAACTCGCAGAAAAATACCCCGGAGCATTCGTCGTAGCATTCGTCGATGGTAAAAGAGCCACCATACAAGAAGCACAGCAAGCCCAGAAGAAATAAAAACGTCCTCCCCACAATATAAATCTCTAACAAACCACAAAAAACAATGTGCCACCTTGCTTAAGCCAAGCGCCAACTTGTTTAAGCCAAATACGCAAAGGTTCAGAAAGAGTCCCATCCCCTCTCCCCCGCCCCACACCTTGCCCTCGCCGTGGTAAACAATAATAAACAGCGTCCCCCAAACCCTCGCCCCCAATACCCGCATGAAGATACTCACCAAAGAAGTAAAGATAGCACTCACGGCCATCGTAGCCATCGCGTTGCTCTTCTTCACGATAAACTTCCTCAAAGGAATCAACGTGTTTAAGTCGAACAACATCTACTACGTTCAATTTCAAAACATCTCAGGCCTCGCTGTTTCCAATGCCGTCTATGCCAATGGCTACACCGTCGGCATCGTGCGCGACATTGCATACGACTACTCCCGCACCGACAAAGTCGTCGTAACCGTGGAGGTGGACAAAAATATGCGCATTCCCCGCGGCACACACGCCGAGATAGAAACAGGACTTATGGGCGACGTGACAATGAGCCTCGTACTCGGCCCCAACCCCGCCGATGTCATAGCACAAGGCGACACCATAAACGGAGGGATGCACCTCGGCACTATGGCAAAAGTGGAGGAGATGCTGCCAAACGTAGCGTTGATGCTGCCAAAAATCGACTCCATCCTACACAACTTCAACACACTCTCCGCCTCGCCCGCTCTGATGCAGACGATTAACAATGCCGCCGATGCATCGCAAAACCTCAACACGCTGATACTCAACCTCAACGAATCGTTAGGGCAAGCCCTACCACCATTCCTCGCCTCGCTGCAACAGACAGGGCAAAACGTACAAACACTCTCCGCCGCCCTGGGACAAGAAGTCGGAGCACTTGACCTACAAGCCACACTCAACCAAGTGAACGGCACACTCGGCGACGCACGAACACTGCTGCAAAACTTTGAGACGCTGAGCCAAGAACTCAACCAAGCCTCGCAAACACTCAACAACACACTCAACACACTCAACCACAGCCTTAGCACCACCGACAACACCCTCGGACTGATGCTCAACGACCGGGTACTCTACGACAACCTCACATACACCGCTGCAAACCTGGCAAACACTGCAGCAAGTGCCGACAGCCTCGTGCGCGACCTCAAAGCACACCCCAAACGCTACGTGCATTTCTCTGTCTTCGGACGAAAAGATAAATAAAACATAACGGCCACAGCGCCACACATTACCTTCTCCTTTCAACAACATGAACATCCTCGAACTCTCCGAGCAAGAGATCAACCGACGCCACTCCCTGGAACAGCTGCGTCAGATGGGCATAAATCCCTACCCCGCACCACTCTTCCCCGTCGATGCCACAGCAGCCGACATCGTAAGTCAATTCACCGACGATGCCGAGCCACGCAACGTCACACTGGCCGGACGAATGATGAGCCGCCGCGTTATGGGAAAAGCCAGCTTCGCTGAACTGCTCGACTCCAGCGGACGCGTACAACTATATATCACACGCGACGACATCTGCCCCGACGACGACAAAACACTCTACAACACCGTCTTCAAAAAACTGCTCGACCTGGGCGACTATATCGGCGTGACAGGCTACGTGTTCCGCACACAAACAGGCGAAATATCCGTGCACGTCAAAACACTCACGCTACTCGCTAAAAGCATCAAGCCACTACCCGTCGTCAAAGAAAAAGACGGGCAGACCTACGACACGTTCGACGACCCCGAGCTGCGCTATCGCCGACGCTATGTAGATCTCATCGTAAACCCACAGGTGAAAGACACCTTCCGTAAACGCTCACAGGTGATACGAACCATGAGACAATTCTTCGACGAGCGCGGATATATGGAAGTGGAAACACCTATCCTACAACCCATTCCCGGCGGCGCATCGGCACGGCCCTTTATCACCCACCACAACAGCCTCGGCGTTGACCTGTACCTGCGCATCGCCACCGAGCTCTACCTCAAACGCCTCATCGTAGGAGGATTTGACGGCGTATATGAGATAGGAAAAAACTTCCGCAACGAAGGAATGGACCGCACCCACAACCCAGAGTTCACCTGTATGGAACTCTATGTCGCCTACAAAGACTACCGATGGATGATGGAACTCACCGAGCAACTCTTAGAGCGCATCTGTAAAGAAGTAAACGGCTCTACAGAGGTAAAAGTGGGCGACAACGTTATCTCCTTCAAAGCCCCCTTCCGACGACTGCCGATACTTCAAGCCATCAAAGAGCAAACAGGGCACGACCTTTCTAACAAAAGCGAAGACGAAATCCGCCAGATATGCGCCGAGTTAGGACTCGAACAAGTTGACAGCACCTACGGCAAAGGCAAGATGATAGATGAGATATTCGGCGAGTTCTGCGAAGGAAACTTTATACAGCCCACCTTCATCACCGACTACCCCGTGGAGATGTCGCCGCTGACAAAAAAACACCGCACAACACCCGGCCTCACCGAGCGCTTCGAACTGATGGTCAACGGAAAGGAACTGGCAAACGCTTATTCCGAGCTCAACGACCCCATAGACCAAGAGGAACGCTTCCAAGAACAACTGCGCCTGTCGGAAAAGGGCGACGACGAAGCCATGTTTATCGACCAGGACTTCCTGCGCGCTATGCAATACGGTATGCCACCCATGAGCGGCATAGGAATAGGCATCGACCGACTCGTGATGCTTATGACCGGGCAGTTCTTCATACAAGAAGTACTATTCTTCCCACAAATGCGACCCGAGAAAAAAGCACCACGCGATGCCGACGACAAATACACCGCCATCGGCGTGCCGCAGACACTCATACCACTGTTGCAGAAAGTGGGCTACTATCTCGTGAAAGACCTGCAGGGAAACAACCCGCAGAAAATTCAACAACAGATAGGCGAAGTCATAAAGAAGTATAAACTCGACCTATCCAAACCCACCGTTGACGAAATAGCAACCTGGCTCAGCAAACTGCCCAACGAATAGCATCCGTAAAAGCACCTCGTATAGCCCACATCCTCCACCACCTCACAGCGTAGCAACCCACCGTAAGCATTATGGCACCCTTTTCAGCCCCCATAGAGAGCGGGATGAGCAACCCCCTCAACCCCGTTGCCGTTATCGGTAGCGGCAGTTGGGCCACAGCCATCGCCAAGATAGTACTCGAGGCGCAAGACCATATCTACTGGTATATGCGCCGCCAAGACGCTATCGACGACTTCCTACGCACCGGACATAACCCCTCCTACCTCACCAGCCTACAGTTCAACACCGAACGCATACATTTCACCACCGACCTCAACGAAGTGGCACGCGAGTGCGAAACACTCATCTTCGTCACTCCTTCACCATACCTCAAAAATCACCTCAAAAAACTCAAAGTGCGACTGAGCGACAAATTCATCGTCACAGCCATAAAAGGCATCGTACCCGACGAAAACCTCGTCTGCACGGAATACTTCCGACAAGTATATAACGTACCCGACGAAAACCTCGCCGTCATCGGCGGGCCAAGCCACGCAGAAGAAGTAGCACTCAACCGCCTCACCTACCTCACCACCGCCTGCAGCAACCTACAAAAAGCACGACTGCTCGCAGCACTCATCGGAAGCGGATTTATCAAAACAAAAACCTCACAAGACGTTATAGGCATAGAATATGCCAGCGTGCTGAAAAACGTGTATGCCATTGCCGCCGGCATTTGCGGCGGACTAAAGTACGGCGACAACTTTCAAAGCGTACTCATGAGCAACGCCGCACAAGAAATGAACCGCTTCCTCAGAGCCGTCTATCCCATAGAGCGCAACATCTACGACAGCGTGTATCTCGGCGACCTACTCGTCACCGGCTATAGCAACTTCTCGCGCAACCGCGTCTTTGGCACAATGATAGGACGAGGATACAGCGTAAAAAGCGCACAAATAGAAATGGAAATGATTGCCGAAGGATACTACGGCACAAAATGTATGAAAGACATCAACCGACGCTTCCACGTCAATATGCCTATCCTCGACGCTGTATATAACATCCTATACGAACGCATCTCACCCGCCGTGGAGATAAAACTACTCACCGACAGTTTCCGATAAAACCCATTAAAACAAAACCCTTGCCATGAAAAAGCATTTCCTTCTTCTGCCAATGCTCGCCCTCGGCGTGCTGGCCACCGTAAGTCTGGGTTCCGTACCCAGCGCAAGCGTCGATGCCGCAACAGGAGCCCTGTCGCTCGGAGGTGTCGGAGCAGTGCCTAAATTCCTTGCCGCACGAGTGGAAGGCGGTACGTTCCTTATGGGAGCACACGACAACCAAGCCGAATGGGACGACGACGAACGACCACTCCACAACGTAAGACTCAACTCTTATTATATCTGTAAGACAGAAGTAACACAAGAACTCTGGCGATGGGTGATGAACAACAACCCCTCGCGCTTCGAAGGGAAAAACCGACCCGTCGATAACGTCTGCTGGGACGACTGCACCGAATTCCTCAAACGTATCAACCGACGGCTGAGCGAACTCGGACTACCAGCAAATGCCAAGTTCCGACTACCCACCGAGGCCGAATGGGAATACGCCGCACGCGGCGGTAACAAGTCAAAAGGATATATCTACTCCGGAAGCAACACCGTGGGGCAAGTAGCATGGTATAACGACAATGCCGATAGCCAAACACACGACGTAGGAACCAAACAGCCCAACGAACTCGGCATCTACGATATGACAGGAAACGTTTACGAATGGTGCGCCGACCGATTCAAAGAATATACCGCCGCAGCACAAAATAATCCTTTCAACAACGGAGACGGAAACGTATGTATGCGCGGAGGAGCATATAGCACCAACAAAAAAGGATCGCGAACGTCATATCGCAACTATAGCGGCACACATCGCTTCTACGAATATACCGGCTTGCGCCTCGTCGTGGAGATGAAATAAATTATGTTTAAGTTGGGGAGGAAAAATTCCTCCCCAACTCAATTAAAACGGAACAACGTAACAACAGAATAACGTTATTACGTTATAACGTAATAACGGGATAACGACATTACGGGATCACGGAATAACGAAATCACGGAATCCTCGCTTCGTTCTTTTATCTTTCTTTTTTCTTTCTTTTTCTTTTTTATTTCTTTTCTCTTTTTTCTTTTTCTGTCGCTTGTCTTTTTAGAAACAGAAATTTATGGAAACTGCAGGACGAGGCGCAAGCCGAGGTAGTCGTAGCGGGCGTCTGGCGCGAGGTTGAAGCGATAAGAGACGCGACAATACTGCGCGTGGACGTTCCAGCAGCCGCCACGGAGCACGCGGTAAGAGCCTGAAGTAGCACCCGTAGGGTTCGTCTGAGAGCTACTGCTGTAGTCACCAAACCAGTCGCTACACCACTCCCATACATTACCCGTCATATCGTACAAACCCAATTCGTTCGGAAGCTTCTGACCCACGGGGTGAGTCTGACTATTACTATTAC
>CALFJG010000023.1 GCA_937877625.1 uncultured Prevotellaceae bacterium | reverse complement strand
CCATTCCAAACTCTGTGACATATATCAGAGACGCTGCGTTCTACGGTTGCAGCGGACTGACGAACATCACCATCCCCAACTCCGTGACAAGCATCGGAGACCGGGCGTTCCAAGGCTGTAGCACACTGATTGATGTATATGCTTCCCGATCGAATGCCTCCGATTATAAAGCCATTTCATCAGCCTTTGAGAATAACGATGTTATCGCCGCCGCCACGCTCCACGTCCCCACAGGCAGCAGGGAGAGTTATGCCAGTCTTGCGCCGTGGAGCTATTTCGGCAATATCGTGGAGGAAGATCTTACGCCTGTGAGCCAAGTAGTCCTCAACAACCAAGACAATACTGTTGTTGGCTACTACAACCTACAAGGCCAACGCATCGCTAAGCCACAAAGCGGGCAAGTGATCCTCGTCCGCTACGGCGATGGCACAAGCCGCAAGGTGCTGGTAAAGTAAGCGGAAGACACTATCCATATATAATATGGTGTTATTGCCGCCCGCTATGAGTCGCTTGCGGGAACATAAAAACAGGCTGAAGCCCTCGCTTGGGTTTCAGCCTGTTTTTAGTTCGTCTTCGACAGACTTTTTCTCGCCAAGGCAAAGCTGAAACAAGTTTTGCTTTGCTCTCCTGGCTTAACGAAAAAGTTCGCAGTTAGGAAAACATTATTGCGCTTATGTTTTTAGCGGACAGCTATTGTTAACAATCAAAGCTTCGGAGGCAGTGAAAGCCTACGGGTGTTGCCCTTATAAGGCAACGTTCTTATTTCACGGTTTGAAATCGTAGCGTGTAAGTGAGTGTGCCGCTCTCTGGGCAGCGATAAGGCGGCAGCGTTTCGTTGCCTCCGCCGCACGAAGCATTTCCCAGTCCCTGCTGTGCGGCATCGATGTGTAGGATGATGCCTTCACTCTTGAGCTCCCACGGGTGTCGGGTGGCGTACATTTGCGTGTCGGAGAAGGGGAGCCACTGCATAGCCACGTCGTCAGCCGTTTGTATGCGCAGCCCTGTGCCATCGGTGCGTGTAAACTCGGCATAGCGTACATTTTGGTGGCTACCACAACTTTGTGGGTGGGCGTAGGGCCAGAAATTGTCCGCGACAGTGGCTTCGTAGATGCCCATACGTGAGCCTTCTTTGCGGTCGGGATAGTTTTCAAGCGGTCCACGGCCATAATAGGTCACCTTTCCGAGTTCCTCAGGCAGTTTCAGAGCGAGCCCTATACGGCGCATCCACTCTCGGCGTGGCTGGAACTCGGCTCGTAGGTCGAGTGTGCCATCGCCATAGAGGGTATAGGTCAGGGTATAGTCGCACAGCTCGGTCTTTACGCGCTCGGTAGCAGTGGCTTCACCCGTGGCTTGGCGCACGACGGGGGAGGTGGTGCGTTCCGCTACGCGGCTCATTGTGGGATACTGGCCTTTAAAGTTTTCCACCCAGGCGAAAGCATCAAAAACGATGGGTTCGGAAAAGAGGCTACAGTAGATGGGCTGTCCCTCGGTGGCTATGAGACGCACCCCTTGGGCTACAGCACCGTGGAGCATCTCCTCGCTGTGTTTTTTTGTTCTTATGGGGGGTAGTTCTTTGGCTCCGGCTTGTAGCACGAAGCTAGCTCCGGCTACGCTATAGCCTGCTGTTGCCCACGGTGTGGACTTGCGCAGGCGAAAGTCGAACTCTATGGTATATTCCTTGCCTTTCTGAAGTTTTTTCTTCGGAGCAATGACCAGTGATGTTTGTTCTGCGGGTTGTAAGGAAAGGTTGGGAAGTGTGCGCCGTTCTACTTCTTTGCCTTCGCAAAGCACGCGCATCTCAAAAAGATATTCTTGCGTATTGGTAAATGCGGCATCGTTGCGCAGTGTAAGTGTGTGTGTCTGTTCGTCCCACGAGAGGAAGCGTACGGGTTGGTACACGTGCTTCACTTCTTGGAGTTTGGGCGACCACTGTCGCGTGGCGGTCAGGATACCGTTGTTCACAAAGTTGGCTTGGTTGGGGCCGCCGTAGTCATTACCTGTCATAAGTCTTGGCAGGCCGTTCTCGGTGGTGTGTTGGCGGCGTATGTCGCGCCCGTCGAGGATGCTCTGGTCCACCCAGTCCCAAATACAGCCCCCTATGCCATAGCGCGAACCGATGATGCCGTCCCAGTATTCCTGTAGGTTTCCCACGGCGTTGCCCATAGCGTGGGCGTATTCACACATAAAGTAGGGTTGTTGGGCTTCGTTGCCTTGTGCTTTTTCGCGTGCCAAACTTACAGCGGGGTACATCTGCGAATAAAGGTCGGTGGCGCGATGCTGTGCTGCTCGGGTGGCACCTTCGTAGTGTATGGGTCGTGAAGGGTCGAGGCGGCGCACTAATTGGTAGCACGCATCAAAGTTGGGTCCTCCGTTGCTCTCGTTGCCAAGGCTCCAGAAGAGTATGCTCTGGAAATTACGGTGCTGCATCACCATACGGCGTTCGCGCTCTAAATAGGCGGGTAGCCACGTGGTGTCGGCAGAGAGGCTGCCGCCGTCCTCCCAGTTCTTGTGGCACTCAAGGTCGGCCTCGTCCATACAGTAAAGGCCGAAGTAGTCGAAGAGACTATACATCTTGTGCTGTCGCGGATAGTGCGAGCAACGCACGGTGTTCACCCCGGCTTGTTTCATCAGCGTCACGTCGCGGAGCATCGTGGGTACGTTGATGCTGCGGCCAAGATAGGGGTGCGTGTCCTGCGTGTTCACGCCTTTGAAATAGACTCTCTTTCCGTTTACGAGTACGATGCCACCTTTGATTCTCACGTCGCGGAAGCCAAATTTTTGGCTTAGTGCCTCTGTCTCGTAGTGGGCATCGGAAAGGGCGAGTTCCACGGTGTAGAGATTGGGCTGCTCGGCACTCCATAGGGCTATGTCGGTGAGCCTTTTTGTGGAGAGCGTCACGATATTTGTGTTTCCTGCAGCGATGGTTACTGCCTGGCTCTCTTCGTCGATGAGGACACCGTCGGCATCAAGCAGGCGCATATACAGACGGCGTTCCTGCGGTTGCGACAGGCTGTCGGCGTTTTCAAGTTGCACCATTGCTGTGAGCAAGCCACGGGTGTAGTTTGTCGTGTCGAGAGAGGAGGTGAGATAAAAGTCTTTGATGCTCACTAAGGGTACGGCGGTGAGATACACGTCGCGGTGGATACCTGTGAGATGCCACATATCTTGCCCCTCAAGATAGGAACCATCGTGCCAGCGTACCACCTGTACGCTCACAGAGTTCCTCTTGCCTTGCTCCACGTAGGGTGTTACGTCAAAGGCTGCCTCGCTATTTGCTCCTTGCGAGTAGCCCACATATTTTCCGTTTATCCAAATGCTTGCTGCACCATAGATGCCGTCGAAGTGGAGCAGGATGCGCTTGTTGGCAAATGCCATAGGGAGTTGGAAGTCGCGGCGATACGATGCCACGGAGTTTTTTAGGCCTCGGTGCATCTGTATGGCTGGCGGGTTGTCGGCAAAAGCGTACTCCACATTGACATAGAGTGGCTCGCCGTAGCCTTTCATCTCTAAACACGACGGGACGGAGATGGTGTCCCAGCCACGTGTATCAACGTTCCTGCCATAGAAATCGGCCTCGCCTGGGAAGTCGTCGGGCAGTGTGTTCCACTTCAGATACCAAATGCCATTAAGACTTAGGCGATAGGGGCTTGTGGCATCTTCCCAGGGATGTGCGTAGTGGTCGGCATCGGCGCGCATCGCTGCGGTGGAGGGGTAGGGTGTGTATGCGGCACGCGCGGTGAGGCGGTTCTCGCCAAACACTGTCTGGTCTTGCCACTTAAAGTAAGGCCGCACATAGTGTACGGGTTGCAGGCGTAACGGTGATGCCTCGGCGACACTCGTTGTGGTACTCACGCCTGATGCGCTGAGTACAAGATACACGCGTTCGCCGCTAATCTCGGCAAAAGCTTTCACCAAGTCAGCACCCACAGGCTCAAACGTAAAGTTCTGGTTGGGATTGTTTTTGCCCGCCGACCACTGTAAGGGTTTGCGCGTGGCCGGAATGTCAAGTGCCAGACCGCTTTCAACATTGGTTAGCAGCAATCCCGTGTTTCCTCTCGCGAGTAGCCACGTTGTTTGCACATTCTCGGCAACGGGAGCGGTTTGCAGCGCGGCGTTGAGTTCGGTCTTGCCACCCGTGGAGAGACAGCGCCCACCATCGGCGGTTTCTATGCGATAAGCACTGTCGGCCACGATCTGTGCGCTGAGAGATGTCGTAAGCAGCAATGTGGCAAACAGTAATCGAAGTTTTTTCATGATGTATGTGATGTAATGATGAACGAAAGGTGTAAATTGTCTGTACACACAAAAACGCGGGTGTCGCAAAGGCTTCTTTGCGAGACACCCGCGTCTTTTATATGAGGTAGATATGGGGGAGGATAGTGTTATGCTTTAACTCGCTGTACGTAGCTGCCATCGCGGGTGTCCACCTCAATGAGGTCGCCCTCGTTGATAAACAATGGCACACGCACCTCGGCATCGTTTTCCAGTGTGGCGGGCTTCAGCGTGTTTGTCGCTGTGTCGCCCTTGAGTCCTGGCTCCGTGTATTTCACTTTAAGCTGTGTCTTCACGGGCATTTCAGCATAAAGAATAGTTTCTGTAGAAGCATCGCTTACCACTTCCACCACGTCGCCCTCTTTCATAAAGGATACGCCTGTGATTACGTCTTTTGAAATGGCTACATCGTCCCACGTCTCTTGGTTGAGGAAATGGAGCGTGTCGCCTTCAGCATAACTATACTGGTATGGGCGGCGTTCCACACGCACGTCTTCCAGTGCCTCGCCAATGTTAAAACGCTTCTCCAGAACACGGCCTGTCACAACGTCTTTCAACGTGGTGCGCATAATCGTGTTTCCCTTACCAGGCTTAACGTGCAGAAAATCCACACAGAAATACAATTTACCGTCAAGGCGAATGCAAGTGCCTTTCTTGATGTCTTGTGACTTAATCATTGATCTATAAGAATTTTTGTTGGTTTTACGGATCTACTTTTAGGTTTTCCTAAAAGTCGCTGCAAAGATAGTATAAGCACGGCGCAAAGAAAAGAAAAACAGATGCTTTTTCGTCTGTTGTGCTTGTGAGCCGGGCTTTATGTCTTGTCGGCGTATATACGGCGGCTAAGGGCTTGTGTCATTATCTAAGTGGTGGAGCTTCTTGCGCTTCTCGGCAGAAAAAATCCCGTGCGGATGCTTCAGCAAGCCGCACGAGATACCTAATGTCGTTGTTTTTCTGAACAAAGTGTTCGCTGCAACGAAACTATACCTTGATTTCTACGTCCACACCGCAGGGAAGTTCCAGCTTCATCAGTGCATCCACTGTTTTAGTAGTGCTGCTGTAGATGTCAATAAGACGCTTGTACGTGCAGAGTTGGAACTGTTCACGGCTTTTCTTGTTGACGAAGGTGGAGCGATTTACTGTAAAAATCCTTTTACGCGTAGGGAGGGGTATCGGGCCGCTCACTACAGCACCTGTGGCCTTTACGTTTTTTACAATCTTCTCCGCACTCTTCTCAACGAGCGTGTGGTCGTAGCTTTTCAGTTTGATACGAATTTTTTGACTCATAATGTTAAAGATGGATTTATGATTACACTTTCCACAAACCTGTAGGTCTGTGTTTGTCGCTCTTACCAAGGCTAAGAGTCATTTGTTAGCCTTGATGCAAGTGGCAAGGTTTATTGTTACTTTATAAGATCTACGCGTCCTTTTACCTCAGTAAGCACTTCGCGCGCTATGTTGGAGGATACCGGAGCGTGGTGGTCGTAGGTCATAGAACTTGTGGCGCGTCCGCTCGTAATGGTACGCAGGGCTGTTACATATCCAAACATTTCAGCCAGCGGTACCATAGCTTTTACGAGGCGGCTACCACTACGCGTGCTTTCCATTCCCTCTACTTGGCCACGACGTTTGTTTAAGTCGCCAATCACATCGCCCATACTTTCCTCGGGGGTGTCAACCTCAAGTTTCATAATGGGCTCGAGCAATACAGGAGCGGCTTTGGCGCAAGCGTTGCGATAGGCATTCACCGCGGCTACCTCAAACGAAAGTTGGTCGGAGTCAACGGGGTGGAAAGAACCGTCAAGAAGTTCTACTTTCAGGCTGTCCACTGGATAGCCACCGAGTACGCCATTCTTCATAGCACTCTCAAAGCCTTTCTGTACGCTGGGTATAAACTCTTTAGGAATGTTACCGCCCGTTACAGAATTGATAAACTGTAGGCCGCCTTCTTTGTAGTCCTCGTCCACAGGGCCTACGTTTACAATGATGTCGGCAAACTTACCACGGCCACCAGTCTGTTTCTTGTAAACCTCGCGAAGGTTAACCGTTTCGGTGATGGCTTCTTTGTAGTTTACTTGTGGCTTACCTTGGTTGCACTCAACCTTAAACTCGCGTTTCAGTCGGTCGATGATGATGTCCAAATGTAACTCTCCCATACCGCTGATAATCGTTTGTCCACTTTGTTCGTCGGTATGAACGGTGAAAGTGGGGTCTTCTTCTGCCAATTTTGCCAAGCCGGTAGAGAGTTTGTCAAGGTCTTTCTGCGTCTTAGGCTCTACGGCAATGCCGATAACGGGGTCGGGGAAGTCCATATTTTCCAGAACGATGGGAGCATCTTCGCTGGAAAGCGTGTCGCCGGTGCGAATGTCTTTGAAGCCTACTCCTGCTCCGATGTCGCCCGCCTCAATTACCTCAACGGGGTTTTGGTGATTGGAGTGCATCTGGAAGAGGCGGCTGATGCGCTCTTTCTTTCCGCTTCGCACGTTGTAGATATAACTTCCGGCCTCAATCTTTCCGCTGTAAACACGGAAGAAAGTCAGACGACCTACATAAGGATCGGTGGCAATCTTAAAGGCTAAAGCACTCGTTTTTTCGTCAACGCTGGGCTTACGATCTTCTTCTTCACCCGTGCCGGGATTTGTGCCTATGATGTTCGGTGTGTCAAGGGGGCTGGGAAGGAACATACAGACATAGTCAAGCAGCGTCTGTACACCCTTGTTCTTAAAGGAAGAGCCGCAGGTCATTGGCGTGATGGCCATAGAGAGCGTGCCTTTGCGAATGGCGGCGATGATTTCTTCCTGAGTGATAGTGGTGGGATCTTCAAAATACTTTTCCATCAGTGCTTCGTCGCACTCAGCAGCTGTTTCGAGCATTTTGTCGCGCCATTCTTGTGCTTCGTCTTGCAATTCGGCGGGGATGTCCTCTACATCGTAGTCTGCACCCATAGTCTCATCGTGCCAAAGGATGGCTTTCATACGAATGAGGTCGATGATGCCTTTGAAGTTCTCTTCCGCACCGATAGGAATAGCAACCACGCAGGGGGTGGCACCGAGTACGGCTTTCATCTGTCGAACCACTTCATAATAGTCGGCACCGCTACGGTCCATTTTGTTAACGTAGGCTAAACGGGGAACATTGTATTTGTCTGCTTGCCGCCACACCGTTTCGCTCTGGGGCTGCACACCGCCCACAGCACAATAGGTAGCAACAGCACCATCGAGCACACGCAGCGAACGCTCCACTTCTGCCGTGAAGTCTACGTGGCCCGGAGTGTCGATAAGGTTGAGCTTGTACGTCTTGTCGTTCCAGTTCCACTGACAAGTGGTGGCTGCACTGGTGATAGTGATGCCGCGCTCTTGCTCTTGAGCCATCCAGTCCATAGTGGCAGCACCTTCGTGTACCTCACCAATTTTGTGTGTCTTACCGGTGTAGAAAAGAATGCGCTCGGACGTTGTGGTCTTACCGGCATCAATGTGAGCCATAATGCCGATGTTGCGCGTATAGTGCAAATCTATCTTTGCCATGTGAAAAGATTTTATTGAGTATTGAACATCTATCGAACAACGGACATCTGTTGCCTGAGAAAGTCGGGCTTAGCCTTTGTTCGAGTGTTCAATAATCAATTTTCAATGTTTTAGGGGGGGTTAAGATTAGAAGCGGAAATGAGCGAATGCACGGTTAGCCTCGGCCATACGGTGCATATCCTCTTTACGTTTGAAAGCACCGCCTTGCTCGTTGTAGGCATCTATAATTTCGTTAGCCAATTTGTCGGCCATCGTCTTACCACCGCGCTTGCGAGCATAGTTGATGAGGTTTTTCATCGATACACTTTCCTTGCGCTCGGGACGCAATTCGGTAGGCACTTGGAACGTGGCACCACCAATGCGGCGGCTCTTTACTTCAACCTGCGGCGTTACTTTGTCAAGCGCAGCTTTCCAGATTTCAAGGGGGCTTTGTTCGTTGTCTTTCATCTTTTGGCCGACGAGTTCCAACGATTGGTAGAAGATGCGGTAAGCAATGCTTTTCTTACCATCAAACATCAAATGATTTACAAACTTAGAGACTTTCTGGTCTCCATAAACGGGGTCGGGAAGAATGACCCTCTTCTTTGGTTTTGCTTTACGCATTGTAGTAGAAAAGAAAATAATGTATTAGGCTGCCGATCTGTCTTCAATAAGTCCACTGACTTATTTACTCAACCTTAGGCGAACCAAAAATGTTGGTTACAAATAGAAAAAGAGGCTTAGATTGTAGTGGTTTAGTTGTTTTGTGTAGGTGCCTTGGCATACAACAAAACAACTAAACCACTATGAATTTACTTTTTAGCCTTAGGACGTTTTGCTCCGTATTTGGAGCGGCGTTGTGTACGGTTGGCCACACCTGCGGTGTCAAGTGCTCCGCGCACGATGTGGTAACGTACACCGGGGAGGTCTTTCACACGACCGCCACGCACAAGCACGATGCTGTGTTCTTGCAGGTTGTGTCCCTCGCCGGGGATGTAACTGTTCACTTCCTTTTGGTTTGTGAGACGCACACGCGCCACCTTGCGAAGTGCCGAATTAGGCTTCTTAGGCGTGGTAGTGTACACACGCACACAGACGCCACGGCGTTGCGGGCAGTTGTCAAGCGCGGGAGACTTTGACTTCTCCTTAATCACTTTTCTGCCTTTGCGCACCAATTGTTCAATTGTAGGCATTTTGTTTTGTTTTTAATTTATATATATTGTATTTGTTGTCTGGTTTTTAAGCCGAATATGTACTCCTCGCTTTGAGCGGCAGTGCCTATTCGGGGTGCAAAAGTACTAACTTCTACTAAACGTGCAAAAATTTTTTGATTTTTATTATTAAAAGCAAGCCTTAATGCCTTCTCATATCTTCTATGTATGGCAAATGTTCAACGTTAACAAGTCATTTTTAGCGAGCCTCAATTATCTGGGCTTCGCTGATGCCTTGGAATTCTGGGGAATAAAGGCTTTGTAGGCGCGAGGGTGCAAAAGTATAGATGCCTGCACGGTCTATTAAAACTTCTTCCGTGAAGGTGTGTGTGCCTTTACGCACTTTTTCAAAGAAGTATTGCAGGTCGGTGTCGCGCACCACACGATAGCATCCACCGGATTCTGTCCATTGGTATCCGCTTAGTTTATTGGTTGGCTCGGTACATGCGGGACGTCCAGTACGCAGGCTTACATAATCGTAGTCTTGATCGGCAGTGATAGTAAATACTATACGCACGCGTTCGCCCACAGAGAGAGGAGCAGACGGATTGTCGAGGGGTTGCCACGTTCCTTCGCGGTTTACTTGCAATTTACGGCTGATGTTTAGTCCTTTTCCTCCTGCTACAACGTCTTCGACGGGCAATGTGTAGCGTGCATAAACGCTACCCCAGGCTATAGTGTTGTCGTAGCCGCGTACGCTGATGCTTTGCGCATTGATTTGTGGAGCGGCGAAGTAGCGGTCGCAAATATAGCCCACTGTTTCTGCACCTTGTACATCGGCGTTATTGTTTACACGTAGGATACGTCCGGAAGCGTTTTGCAGGGTGTAGCGCACGGGGGTGGTTGGGTTTGTGATTTCTGACGCACCGGTCTCCTTGTCTTCTTCATCGCTTTGAATAAGGAGTGCGTATATGGCATCGAGCGAGGCCGATGATGTCTCCCACATTTGTGTACGTTTGGCTTGTAACAGCCAGAGACGCATCTCTGCCAACACGCGATCGCGCACACCAACGAGTGCGCCATTTGCAGTCCACATCACGTCGGGAGCTACCATTGTAAGGGCTTCTATTGTGCTGGTTTGCGTGGGGATGCGGTAACTACCCCACGTCATCGGGGCGCGGCGTGTGTCGAAGAAGCGACCGCGTTGCGGATCGGCCAGTGTGGTATGCTCTATAAGGCTTTGCAGGGTTGTTTGCGCGGCTTTTGTTTTCCCATAGCGCGCCAAGATTACTGCACAGAGCGACTTTGTATGCATATCCTCCGTGGTAACGTCTTCTTCTATTTGTTCCACGAGGTATTTCACCGCATTTCGTAGCGCACTACTATTGGCTTTACGCTCCGTAAGTGAAGCAGCATAGAGATAACGTAGATAGGTGTATGGGCAACCTGTGTATTTCTTTTTCTTGGCTTCGTTGACGTACTCTACGAGTTGCGACTCCATATAATCATACGCGCGCGCGAGCATATCGGTTTGATAGCCGGTGAGTTTTTCCAAGCGCGCGAGTATCACTACTATGCGCGAGGTCATATACGGGCTTCCCTCCATTCCTGGACACCAGCTCCAGGACCCATCAGCGCGTTGCAATTTGCGCAATCCATCAAGGGCTGTGTGTTCTTTCAGCGCGTTTTGTTCTTCGTCGAAGAGCGTGGCTAATGCTGCGGCACGCTCGGCTTCGCTTTCTCCCTCAGTGAGCCAAGGCGTTTCTTCCGCGATAGTGTTTTTCAGATCTTCGTTGCGCGCAAGCACACCAGCCCAGTCGGTAAGAGCGGTGTCGGCAAAAGCCTTGGAGATATCTGTATTGACCTCGGCGATGTGTTTGGCCAGCACCACGGCATAGAGGCGTTCTGCCCAGTCGGTAGAACTATAGCACGCGCGGTTGGCCATTACAGGAAGCGCAGTAACGGCATACCACGTAGGATTGCTCGTGGCTTCTATTGTAAGCATCCTGTCGGCCATCCGTGCAGATCTACTCCAAAGGGTATCAATACGAAGAGTTTGTGCTGTGTGGTTGGTGAGGGTAAAGGGTAGGGTGCTGATAACTTGTTCGCGGGCTGCAAGTACGGGCAGGAAATGTTCCTCGCCATCGCCGTAGAGTCCGCTCTTACCTGTGATGCGAATGGTTACGACACCTGCGCCGCCAAGTTTGTCGGCATCAATAGCAAATGTTTGCACTTGTGTGCCATTAGCCGGGGCAGAGAAGTTCAGCGTTTGTTTTAGTATCTCTTTTTCGGTGGCGGAATTAAAAACTTGTAGGAGTAACGTACCTGCGAGTGTGTTGTCGGTAAGGTTGCGCACGGTAACGGGAATTTGCGCTTTGTCGCCTTCGCGCACGAAGCGCGGCATAGCGGGTTCAACCGTAAACTCTTTGCGTGCCACAGCCATCGTATCTAAAGTCGCATAGCGCATATTTTGCGTATGTGCTAAAGCACGGAAATTCCATTGCGTAAGACTCTCTGGAAGAGTAAAAACGATGCTCACCTCACCGTTCCCATCGGTGCGCAATGTGGGATAGAAAAAGGCCGTTTCGCTGAAGTTGGTACGTGGAGCAACAGTGATTGCATCGCCGGCATCTCCTCTTGTGGGGGCAGATTTTTCTTCCTCGTTATAGGCTGTTTCTTCCGCTACACCGTAATCTTCCGCCACACGAGCAAGCATCATAGTGGGCATGGCATCTACCATAGCATTCGTTGCATAGCGTCTTCCGCTTGCGGCGTAGTTTGTAACAAATCTGCGGCGTACGTAGAATATCTCTGGATTAAGTGTGGTGAACTCCATTTCCTTTGTGTTGTAGGTTTTGATGGGATAATAGCCTTCCACGCTTCCCCAGGAAGTATATCTTGATTTCCAGCAACTAATAGGTATGTAGCGATAGAATTTATGCCCAAAGCGCCAATCGTAGGGATAGAGTGCGTCTAAGGAAGCATCGTATAGGCGCGCCATTACTTCGGCGTTAACAGGGGTGTCATCAGGCGTGGTAATACGCAGTCGCCATTCTTCTTGTTGCCCGGGGGTGAGCAAACTGCGGAAGGTCACCCAGCCCATCTTAAGACGTGTATCGGGCTCGGGCTTTACAAGGTTTACACTTTGGGAATAGAGAGTGTCTTCTTTCACAAAGGCGAAGGTTATATTCGCGGCATCGCCATATTCGCGTTTCCACGTCAGGGTGTAGTGGAGCAATGAGTCGCTAAAGATTACACGCTGTGCCTCTACGATTCGTTTCTTGGTGTATGTGTCAATAAACATTGTGACATCGTGCCTCGCCGAACCAATAATCACATAGGCAGTGTCTTTTTGAGTACTTTGACGGATGTCGTACCAAAAATTATCGCCTGCGGCGGGGTGTGTATCGTGTTCAGAGAAGAAGCGCACGTTGCTCTTATCCTTAAACGTTTCGCCGTCTAACTCAACTTCTGTCTCAATGATATATTTGCCTGATGCAGGTATTTGTCCGCGCGTCAAACGAATTGGCTGTCCCGTGCGGATGGTGTCGGTCTGTATGATGTTCTTGCCTAATTTTATTTTTATTGTTCCTGTAGCATCTACGTTGTTGCCTTGTGCGTTATATAAGTGCGGAACAACGGTCGGTGCGTGTTCAAAGCAAATCGTCTCAGGCCAGTCGATGCTTAGGTAAGCTTTTTTATAAGACACATAGGTGTTTTGTGTTGCGGTTTGCGTCTCGCCGTGTAGAGCTGTAACATCTATGCGTGTTTGGAAATAGAAACGGCAGGAGTGGTTGTCGCTCGTAGTGAGTACCACAGGTATAGAGAAACGTCCCTCGGCATCAGTCACCGTGTCGCCTAATTGCAGTCCCACGGCTTCCTCGTTACCATGCCGATACCAATAGTAGAATTCATATCGATTTGTTTTATAATTCACGGTGGCCTCCTCCACGGGCAAACCGCTATAAGTTCGTGCCGTACCTGTTAGCATCACCGTGTCACCTGGTTGATACGTGCCAACGAGTGGGTCAAGTTCTACTACAAACGTGGGGCGCTTGTATTCCTGTACTTCAATCGTCATCGTTGTCGGCTCGGTTTGCCCCTCTGCTTTTAGCGTAAAGTGTCCAGGTAATACCGTTTGTGGCAAGTTGAAATCAGCCGAAAAACCACCTAAGTCATCGGTGGTGACTTCGTTTTGTGCTACAATTTTATAGTTGCTGTCGTATAGGCTGAGAGTAATGTTGCTACCAACCTCTGCATTTAGGTTGTCCCCCTTTTGAGTATACACAAATCCACCCACGATAACCTTTTGTCCTGGGCGATAAATGCCGCGGTCGGTAAAGAGGCGTGTCTGTGTACGCGACTTGTTGCCTTGGTTGTAGTTTGTGTTTGAAGAAAGGGTAAAGCCAGGTAATGCTTGGTCTGTGCCGCAACTAATGTAGGCTATGCGATTTTTTCGGTTAGTAATATCTATGAGATAGTTGCCATCTGCGTCGGGCATAAGGTCTTCATGAATAAGAGATTCACGCGCGCTGGGCTTGTTGCGCAGTTCCATTCTTGTGCCGAGGATAGGCTCTCCTGTTATCGCATCCACAATGCTTACGCGGCTGTTTCCCTTTTCCAAATCCAACGTTATATACTTCATCCGCGTACAATTAAAGCGATAATAGCCATACTCATTATCTCCATCGTAGAGTCGAATTAAGTAAAGGCCAGGCTCGTCGGGGGCTACAAAGCGAATGGTCGTGTCGCTTTCCACATACGGGGGCTGTTCCTTTATTCTGAAACTATACGAGCGCATTAAGGTGCGTGGCATGTCTTGTACATTTTGTTTTGTTTCGGCAATGCTTCGTGCGTTGAAGCCTTCTATGCGATATACACGTACTTCGCACCAGTTTTTGGCTTTGAAATGCAGACGCATATTATAGCCCTTGCTGGGATACATTACATCCTGTAATCCCGAAAGGCGCAACTCGGGTTGGCGCACTTTTAGCAGATAATTGCGCAGCTCGGGCGTGGCGGAGGCGTTGGGGTAGCGTCGTATTCCCTCTTCGGCTACGATGCTGAGGATACTGTCGTTGATGCGCGTGCGATAGCCGAGTTGTGTCATTGCTACATAGGTTATTGCATTGAGCTGCAGCTGACTGTATTCCTCGCTCAACTGCTGGAGTCTTCTAAAGTCATCGCTTCTTGTTACGTCGTAAGTGTGGCTTTGCATACGCGTCAAGCTATCTAATGTCCAGAGCAAGGTTGCCTCCTGATTGCCAGCATTCTTGTAGAAAGTAATAAGGCGCGAGAGAAGAAGCATCTTCCCCCGAGATGCGTTTCCGTACCCGCCTCCGTTTTCTAAGTAGTGGCGCGCCAAAACGTGGAGTACATCGTGATTGAAGTATTTGCTGTTTTTGCCTTGCACGAACAAAGGGAGATATTTCTTGGTGCTTGCTTTGCTTAGCGCGTTGAAGTCGGCAAGCATTTCTTGATAGCAGAGTTCTGATGTGCGGTTGTAACTCGTGTCGACCCACGAAAAATGATCCATAGCTATCGCTAACACCGCATTCCACAAGGCGCGTTCCACGGGTTTCTTCTCCGCATCGCGATAGGCCGCAATGCGTGCAATGTCAAATGACACACTATCGGATGAAATATCATCGCCGAGCATCAGTCGTGTACACATCGCGCGTATCAATTGCGGTGTCTTATGCTCTCTTTCTGCTTTTTGCTGAATGCGAATTACAATGTCAAGTGCTGTGCGCGGCAAATCGTCTTCTTGTGCTTGTTGAGCCTGTTTCCAAAGCGTATTGTACGACTGCGCAAAAGAACCTGTTAGGGCTATTATCCACAAAAAGAGGGAGAATAAAGTCTTTCTCATAGTCATTTTTTATCTTTTTGATTTTAGTGCTGCAAAGATAGTTGTCTGTGTGTACGAATTAACCAAAAACAGGAGTTGTATATGGTTTTTTGGGCAAATAAGTCAGTTTTTTAAGTTTTCTTATCAAAACAAGTCTTGCAACAGCCCTTTTCAGACTGACCCCAAAAAAGGCGCATACAAAAAGCCACCAAAACAATGTGTTCCGGTGGCTCTTGTTAAAATTCTCCGAAAAAAGAAAGAGGAGAAACGGGGGTGTCTGATGGGACTCGAACCCACGACATTCAGAACCACAATCTGACGCTCTAACCAACTGAACTACAGACACCATATTTTGCTTTAAGGAGAAACTCTTTCAGTCGTTGAGCTGTTATTCAGCAGGCTTCTGCCTTAAAAAGCGGTGCAAAAATAGTTATTGTAAAGAAACAAACAAATGTTTTGGCAGGAAAAGTTTGTTTTTAACAGACATTTTCTCATTAAGGCAAAGTTGAAGTAAACTTCGTCTTGCGCTTCTGGGTTAACGAATAATTCTGTTTTTGAGCGATAAATGGTTATGAACTGCAAAAGGTTCAAGTTTCGTAAGCCCTAAAAAGGCAACGAGCGTACCAATGCTGTTCCCTTTATAAGGCAAGCAGGCGAACAGCCTGTCGGAGCGCACGCGGCTCGCGTGCATCGTTTTGCAGGCGAGGATGCCTGTGCTGCCTGACAGTTGCACCTCGGATGCCCTGCCTGCAACACGGGTATGTTTTCATTACTCCCGACACTTGAATCATAACCGTAGCATCGCATTGAGGAGGGCAAACGCGGGAAAGAGGAAATAGGTCGGACGGAGTTTTATCGTGGTCGGACGGCGTCTAAACATAGTCCGATTGATTTTAAAATCAATCGGATTGATTTTAAAATCAAAGCCTTTGATTTTAGAATCAATCGGACTAAGTTTAAACACCGTCGGACGATGCTATGAGCGCACGCGGCTCGCTGCAAAAATGATGCAGGCGAGCCGCTTACGCTTCCGGAGAGTTGCATCTTGGTTGCTACACCTACGACACTGATAGGCTTCACTACTTCGGAAATTTGAATAAAAGGTTAAAGACTCGTCAAGGTGGTCAAACTAAACCGTGGGGATTATTAGAACACACCTGAAGTCTAAATGGAGCGTTGTTGTACGTATTTGTTGCTGCTGTTATTTAATGAACACCTTGCTGCCACTCACGATGTATAGGCCGTGGTGCGGTTGGAACACACGGCGACCTTGGAGGTCATAGATGGCAGCGGCTGAGTTGCTTGCTTGATCTTTGACTTTCCCTTTTCTCAATGAGAATCCCGTTGTTTCATCAATATATACTACACGCACGTTGGCGTGGCTTTCTACGGGGTTGAGTGCTTCGCTATTTTCTATCATTTTTACCACATAACCAGATATGGTTGGCACGTTGATAGTGTAGTTTTGCCCTGCTTCAACGAGGGCTGTAACGCTGGGAGCCGCAGTTTCTTCGTTGTCGTAAACGTAGTTCACCGTTACTAAATAGAACGGCAAGGCATGGTATTCGTATATCTTATATGGGTGGCCGTAACTGGTCCAACCGGTGAATGAGCCTGCAACACCGTCCCAACAAAGGCTGTTTGTACCCCATATCTCCCATACATCATCGTGGCGGGTAAAAGTAAACGTGTCGCCTTCATCGTCCACATAGATAGCTCCGCTACGTGTGAGAAGAGGTATGTATTTGCCAGTTATTTCATTCTTCACACGGAAACGGTTTCCCGTAGTGCCTACGCGTTCTAACGTCCATACGTAGTACGGATCTGCACCGTTGATAGTAGTGGCTTGCATAATGCGGCCGGTAGAGGGGTCAATGTTACGGTAACCGATACGTTCTGAGGCGCTGGGTGACGTGTCGTAGAACACATAACTATGTCCGTCTTTTAATTCCGATACTGTCTGCCCAAGATATCGCACACCAGTATAAGCATCGGTTTCGTAAAGAATTGTGATAATAGTGTCTTGGCACGGACGTTCTCCGCAGTCAATAGAGGTGGTACTAGTAGTATAATATGGTACTTCGGGTACAGTAGGGCAATAGGACCCACAGGCATCTACATTTTGCTGCCCGAGTTTTTCTACTACGATAGCTCCGTGAACATCGCGTCCAATCACGTCAACATTGTAGCTTGTGCGTCGATAGCGAAGGCGTATTGTGTTCTCGTCTATGTTTTCCTTTCCGGAATAACTATATCCACGAAATTCGGGATAGGTGAGGGGATTGGAAAGTTCTTCCTCGCTGCGACTACAGGTATATGTGTCCAGCACACTTTCGTCTGCCTCATTCACACAAATCAGTGTGAGTACTCGCACAGGAGTGAATTTCCACCCCGTACCCATTGGACGAATGGCACTACTACTTGCTGCTATGGTACCCGGGTTGGACGGGGCGGTGGTTGGCACGGGATAATAGTTCATGTCGCTGCTGGCAATCACAAAGTCGCCTTCTGCAGGGAGATAGGTCAGTGTAAGTAGTGTGGAACTTGTGCCGACAAGATTGCCGAGATTACCCGTAGCACTACTTGCAGGAGCTCCTACAAAACGCGCTGTGGCTACATTCTTAAGTCGTACACGGGCTGTTAAACCGTTGCGCGCGGTAAGGGTGGTTACTGTCCAAGCATCGGCGGTATAGGTATCGGCGGTATGGGTGAGGTACGTGTTGCCTTTCACGTCGCATAGTGAGCACTCAGCAAAACGTTCCAAGGTGTTAGTCACACGATACGTGCTACCCAATTCGGGGAATACTAAGCTCGCTTTCGCTGCATCCAGCGCGGCGAGAAATGTTTCTCTACTCACACCCTCAGGGTTGTTTACCAACGTCTGCAAAGCGTCAATCTCTTCGTAGCCAAATAGTCCGGGGAGGCGTTCGCTCTCTTCCTCATACGTCTGTGCGGTAGAAAGGATGGTGCGTGCCTCAGCTTGTAGGTCAGCGGTCGTGGCTTCTACGAAAAAGGTGGGCACAAAAGTCCAAAGCCCGCCATTGCCATCGGCAGGATTGTTGTAGAGGTTCACGGTGTAGCCACGGGCGGGCATCGCGCAGTTCATCCATAAATTGGTGTAGCTGTCGCTGCGAATAGAGTAATAATAATACTCGTCGTCAAGGCCATAGCCGTTGTCGCCGAGTACAAAATTGTAGTTTTTCGTATTGCTATCATAAGACCATCGGCCACCTGTTCCGGCGGCCGAGGCTGTAGGGTTTACCGAGCCGTTTGGCGCGGTTTTATTTACTAAGGCATATTTCCCGCTGCCGCCTGGGTCTAGTTCAAAGGCCCAGAGTTGAGCATCGTAGTTACTGGCAGACTCTGTAGCGGCAGTATTGCTCCAGAGCAACCCTACGGCGGCACCATTGGCACTCTGTTCGGTGAGTAAAGCCGAGCCGTTTTGAATAAGTTCCATCTGACGGCTTTCGCGTTGCACGCCGCGCGAAACAATTTTGTACCAATACTTACTGTCGGCCTCTAAGCCTGTGGACGACTGCGGCATTACGCTTTCTGATGTCGTTCCATCGGCAGAGGGCGTGGCATCATCGTATTTTATAAACTGGGGGTGGTAGTTGTAGCCGCCCATCTTTAGGAGTGTGGTGTCTTGGCGCATACGATTACGGAACGATGTCCAGTCCTTATGTGCCTGCGGTGTCCAGCCTGCTTCAGCTACAGCCATAAGGCGTGGCAGGGCGAGATATTCCATATGCTCGGGTTCGCTAACGTGTTCACACCAGAACGTGCCTTGTACACCATAATAATATTGTTCGCGCGCGGAAGAGATGCCACTGGGTACGGGTACATAGTTATAGGTGTTTTGCAACGTATTGTCGCCGCTGCCAGCACCATAATCACTTGTGGTGGGCTTGCGGTTGATATAGTACGACTGCCCGCTACTATTATATTCTGTGACAATGGCACGCAAGCCGAGATCGGCGGCTTTCGATGCTCCCGATTGGCAAGGCATCCAGCAATACACAGTAGCACCAGCTTGCTTTACTAAGTCGGTGTTTGCGCCGCTTGCGGTGATAGCTTCGTTCCACACGGCAATGCGCTTGCCAAGTGTTTGCAAGTGCTCGGAGATGATTTTAGTAAAACGGCTCTGCAGTTGAGAGTAACTTGTCATACTCTCAGCAGCATAAAGTGCTTGACACTCGGCATTGTTCTGCCACGCTGTGGTGGGTGTTTCATCGCCACCTACGTGGAAAGTCTCTCCGGGGAAGAGCGGGGCTATCTCGGTGAGGATGTCTTTAGCAAATTGTATAGCGGCTTCATTGGCTACGTTAAGCACATCAGTAGAGATGCCTCCCGTAGTCCATACGCTGTGCGAGCCGCTGGGGTTGCAACTAAATTCGGGGTAGGCAGCCATTGCTGCGGCAAGATGACCGGGCATCTCTATCTCGGGTACAACGGTGATGTGGAGTGCTGCGGCATAGGCCACTACATCGCGGATTTCTTCTTGAGTATAGAAGTAAGGGCCATATTGTGCATTTGTCCAGTACTGACCATATTTCAGGTCTGTGTTCCAAGAGTTTCCGCGCGTAGCACCCACCGTGGTAAGCTTTGGATATTTCTTCACTTCTACACGCCAGCCTTGATCATCAGTGAGATGCCAATGAAAATGGTTCATCTTATAATATGCCATTAGGCGAAGCATCTTCTTTATTTCGTCAACGGTGAAAAAGTGGCGGCTCACATCAAGCATAAAACCGCGGTAGGCAAACCGCGGTGCATCGTTTATGGTGACACACGGAAGAACGTATTCAGCCGTGGCATCAAGCTGCTCCAAAAGTACGTTAGCAGGCAACATTTTTTTGATGCTTTGCAACCCATAGAAAAAACCTGTGGGTGTGCTGGCACGCAGTGTGATGCCTTCGGAGGTGATGACGAGTATATAACCTTCATCGTCAAGACGTGTGGTATTGAGTTTTAATGCTATGGTAGGTGCATCGCTTGCACCAACAGATACGTTGCGTCCCGTAGCGGCATGCAGTGTGGCGGCAAAATTGTTCACATCGGTGAACACTTCCTCAGAAAGTCCTGTGGCATCAATAGTGATTTCTTGTGGCAACACAAATTGACCCGTTTGAGTGGTTATTGTCTTTGGCCAAGGCGTTAGGTTTACCGTTTGTGCTTGAGCCGTTTGTCCCAAAAAGAGCAGAACCACAAAAGCGAAGAAAAGTTTTTTCATGATTTATTGATATAGTTAAGGATGTTTTGCAGCTTTATAGCGCGAAAGTAGGACTTTTTGACCAATTGCTCGTGCTATTATGCCGAAAAACAATACTTTTGCACTTGATTTACACGAAAATATGTAAAACATTGTTTTGATTATGATGACAGCAAATCAGATACGCGAGGCCTTTAAGGCCTATTTTGCAGAACACGGCCACCTCGTGATACCCAGTGCTCCGATGGTGATTAAGAATGATCCCTCGTTGATGTTTACTAACGCTGGGATGAACCAGTTTAAGGACATTATTCTCGGCAATGTTGAGCCCAAGAGTACTCGGCAAACCGACTCTCAAAAATGCCTACGCGTGAGTGGCAAGCACAACGACCTTGAGGAGGTGGGGCGCGATACGTACCACCACACAATGTTTGAAATGCTTGGGAACTGGAGTTTCGGTGACTATTTCAAGAAAGAAGCCATTCAGTATGCTTATGAATTCTTAGTAAAAGTACTCGGCGTAGATTCTTCGGTGCTTTATGTTACGGTGTTTGAGGGAGCACCCGACGAAGGTCTGGCGCGTGATGACGAGGCTGCGGGTTATTGGGCGGCCTATTTCTCCGAAGACCATATCATCAACGGCAACAAGCACGACAATTTCTGGGAGATGGGCGACACAGGGCCTTGTGGTCCCTGTTCAGAAATACATATTGACTTGCGTAGCGATGAGGAAAAGAAAGCCGTTAGTGGCGCCTTGCTTGTCAATAAGGACAATCCTCAAGTTATAGAGATTTGGAACTTAGTCTTTATGCAATACAACCGTATGGCCGATGGTTCTCTTCAGCCGCTACCTAAAAAAGTTATAGATACGGGTATGGGCTTTGAACGTCTCTGTATGGTTATGCAAGGAAAGAAATCAAACTATGATACCGATGTGTTCCAACCCATTATCCGTACCATAGAAGACCTTAGCGGCAAGGCTTATGGCATTAACGAGGTCACCGATGTGGCGATGCGCGTTGTTGCTGACCACTTGCGTGCCATAGCTTTTAGCATTGCCGATGGGCAGTTACCGTCGAATGCCAAGGCCGGCTATGTGATTCGTCGTATCTTGCGCCGTGCAGTGCGTTATGCCTATACCTACCTCGGTCAGCAAGAGGCTTTTATGTATAAGTTATTGCCAACACTCGTACGTGAGATGGGAGAGGCCTATCCTGAACTGAAGGCGCAGGAAAGTTTAATTGCCAATGTGATGCGCGAGGAGGAGGAATCGTTCTTGCGCACACTCAGTACAGGTATTGCGTTGCTTGACGGCGTGATTGGTGAAACGAAGACTGGGGGACTTGCGGTGGTGGACGGCACGAAAGCCTTTACCTTGTTTGATACATTTGGTTTCCCGCTTGATCTCACCCAACTTATCTGTGCCGAACATGGTCTTAGTGTGGACGAAGCTGCCTTTAATAGTGAGATGCAGAAACAAAAGGAGCGCGCTCGAGGCGATGCTGCTAAACAAGCCGATGACTGGAAGATTCTCTCCGAAGGCGAGAGTATATTTGATGGTTATGACCACCTTACATTGCCAACGCGCATCCTGCGCTACCGTCATGTGAAAGAAAAGAAGCAGGAGTACTACCAAATTGTACTTTCCAAAACACCGTTCTATGCCGAGATGGGTGGACAAGTGGGCGACCGCGGTTTCTTGGTTTCGGGCGAGGAGCGCACTGAAATCTTCGACACGAAACAAGAGAATGGTGTGACGGTGCATTTCTCTCGTTTGTTGCCGCAAAATCCTTCGGCAGACTTTCTCGCCGTGGTGGACGAAAAGGCACGTCGAGCGTGCGAGGCCAACCATACCGCTACTCATCTCCTTGACCAAGCTTTGCGCGAGGTACTCGGAACACACGTAGAGCAGAAAGGCTCGCTTGTTACGCCAGACTATCTGCGCTTCGATTTTTCGCATTTTCAGAAAGTAAGCCCCGAGGAAATTCGCCGTGTTGAGAAACTCGTTAATTCTCGTATCCGCGAGGACATACCCTTAGAGGATTTCCGCAACCTGCCCATTAACGAGGCGCGTGCCTTGGGTGCCATCGCTCTCTTTGGTGAGAAATATGGCGATAAGGTACGCGTGGTGAAATTTGGTAGCAGCGTAGAGTTTTGCGGCGGTTGCCACGTGCAACGCACTGGCCGCATAGGTTTCTTTCGTATTTTGAGCGAAGGGAGTGTCGCCGCTGGCGTGCGGCGTGTTGAGGCCGTTACGGGCTTGGCTGCCGAAGAGTATGTTTTTGCCGAGATTGATTTACTTGAGGATTTGCGCGGCTTCTTTTCTGGGGCAAAAGATCTCCAAGCCGCTATTGCTAAGACACTGGAAGAAAATAGCGGTTTGCACAAACAGGTGGAAGGCTTCCTGAAAGAGCAGACACTGCGTATGCGCGACCGTTTGGTGGAATATGCTGAACAGCGCGGCGATATAAAAGTGGTTAAAGGCGTATTGCCTGGAGAGATTAAACCCGAAGTAGCTAAAGACCTTGCTTTCCAGATAGCCGCCCAGTTGCCCGAAAACGTACTCGTGGTACTTGGTACGCGGTTTGCCGACAAACCGCTCCTAACGGTAATGATAAGCAAAAACCTCGTTCAGCAACGCGGTTTACACGCTGGTAATTTGGTGCGCGAAGCAGCCAAACTTATTCGTGGCGGCGGTGGTGGTGCACCCCACTTCGCAACTGCTGGTGGAAAAGATATCAACGGTCTTGAGGCTGCCGTAGCTAAAATAGTAGAAATGGCACTATAAGTCGTTTTAGAAAGAGTGTAGTAAGCGGGCTAACATATTGAGTGACGTTGGAAAGTTTTTATAGGTGAGTTTTATATGATGAATAAATTCTCAATTCAGTTCTTTGTTTATACATATTTCTTTTCAGTATCTTTAGCTCTAATCCCTTGTACCGTATGCCTGCATTGTTTTGGCGGACTTGAAGTCACATCTGCTTGAAAATAGCTTAATAGCAGTTCGCAATTATTTTTTAACCTTTAATTTCCTCAACTTTTTCAACTTTTAGAATGATGCCGCGAAACATCGCCGTAGTACTTTCAGGCGGCGTGGGTAGCCGCTTAGGGTTAGGTACACCCAAACAATTCTTCAAGGTGGCGGGCAAAACTGTATTAGAACATACGCTTGATGCCTTTGAGCAAAACGCCTACGTGAGTGAGATATGCATCGTGAGCAATCCTTATTTTCTGAGCGATGTAGAGACCCTTGTGCTACGCGGTGGCTACAAGAAAGTGAAGAAGATCCTCAAGGGGGGTAAGGAGCGCTACGACTCCTCTCTCTCCGCCATCCGTGCCTACGAGGGGCAGGATGTCAACCTTCTTTTCCACGATGCTGTGCGTCCGCTCGTCAGTCAACGTATCATAGATGACGTTTGTGTAGCATTAGAACATCACGAAGCCATTGACGTGGTACTCCCTGCCGTGGACACCATCATCGAAGCCGAAAGTAACTACATTAGTAATATTCCCGAACGTGCTCGCCTCAGACGTGGACAAACCCCTCAGGCTTTCCACCTTAGTGTAATAGCCGAAGCATACCGCCGTGCTCTACAAGATGAAAAACTCTCCGTTACTGACGATTGTGGTGTAGTAGTGCGCTATATGCCAGAAATACCAGTTTTTCTTGTACGTGGTGAAGAGAGCAATATGAAACTCACTTACAAAGAGGATACCTATCTGCTTGACAAGTTGTTTCAGCTGCACAGCACCACAGCACCACAGACCATTCCAGACAATAAGGCTTTTACTGGTAAAGTCGCCGTAGTGTTCGGCGGGAGTTATGGCATAGGTAAGACTCTTTGCCAGATGCTTACCGCTACAGGTGCGGAGGTTGTATCCCTTTCGCGCTCTACCACCTCCACAGATGTTGGAAAGCGCGAAGACGTGGCGAAAGCACTTGCAGAAGCCGCTCAACACTACGGGAGGATAGACTACTGCATAGTAGCGGCAGGCGTATTACACAAAGAACCTCTGATATCAATGGACTACGCTACCATCGTCTCTGATGTGGAGACAAACCTCCTCGGCACCATCCACGTAGCTCTTGAAGCCCATCCTTATCTACAGCAAACGCATGGCAAACTTCTCTTTTTTACATCCAGTAGTTATACGCGTGGCAGGGCTTTTTATAGTATTTACAGTAGCACTAAAGCCGCTATTGTCAATTTCTGTCAAGCTATCGCTGCAGAGTGGGAACCTGACGGCATTGCTGTGAACTGTATCAACCCTGAGCGTACCAATACCCCTATGCGCCGCAGCAACTTTGGCATAGAGCCGCCTGAAACACTACTTACCCCTGAAGCTGTAGCCACGGCAGCGATAAACACGTTACTCGGTACGTACACTGGACAAGTAATTGACGTGAAACGCTTAAACAAGAACCTTTAACTACAAAAGAATCTTGTGTAAACGTTGCTTTCAGTATATCTTTCTCTTAGCGTTTATTGTGTCCTTTTGTTTCTTCTATGGCATTCTTTTTTTTATAAAATAGCCCATCTCAACATTTTATCCTTTTACTAACTTCTATGCTTTCTCAACACCAAGAGCGGCATCGCCGCGCGGTGCAACTCAAACAACTTGAGATTCTCAAGGAAATTGATGCCCTTTGCCAACGTCACCACATACCCTATTGGCTTGATGGCGGCACGTTGCTCGGAGCCGTGCGACACGGAGGTTTTATTCCTTGGGACGATGATATAGACATTGCCATTCCGCAGGAAGAAGTCAAGCATTTTGTTGAGTATGCACAAACAGAACTTCCGCCACACCTTTTTATGCAAACGCCACAAACCGATCCCTCCGTGCGACAGCCTATGCTAAAGGTACGCGACCGCGAATCGTTTATTGTGGAGAGCTGCGATGATTTTTCACGTCCTTATGCCAAAGGACTTTATGTGGATGTGTTCCCTATGATGTCCTACCCCAGCGTTTCGCGCCGTTTTGTGAAATGTGTAGTAAAAGAATACTGCCGTGCTTCTGCCATACTGTGCGCGCAACACTACTATAGTTTGCGCTCTTTCTGTGAATTCTTTTGGTTCGGCGCGCGAAAATACTGGTTTTACTTTCTATGGGTACTGGCTTATGCCTTTCGACCTCACAACAAATACATCTCCAACATCCTCCGTCACAATGGCTACGGCATTATGCACCGTCGTGACACCATTTATCCTCTTGGAGAAATACGTTTTGAAGGCCACACTTTTGCCGCCCCTGCCAACCCTGATGCATATCTACGCGACCTTTACGGCGACTACCACAAGCTCCCACCTCCTGAAAAGCGCAACGGACACGCCGTGTTCTTCCTTGAGGAACTATAGCCACGAACTCCTATATGGTGTGTTCTAAATGAGGCTGAAATGGCTTTTGTGCGATTTTGGTATTGGTCAATGTTTTATAGCTCTCCTTTTCCACACAAAGAAGCGAGCGAGGGCCGCGATGAGAGCGAGGGCGGTGAGAATGTAGGAAATGGTGGGGGATAGGGAAAAACCGTTTTTAGAGATAAGGATATAAGAGAGGCATACCGCCGTCATAAAGAGTGCTGGGAGCAGCGTGATAATATAAGGCTTATGGTGTTTTGTTAAATATACGGTGACCATCCATAGGGTGAACACGGCAAGCGTTTGGTTTGCCCAGCCAAAGTATCCCCAAATAGTGTTGAAGCCATCTTCGTCGGCAATGTTATAGGCGATGAGCAGGGCAGTGACGGCAAAGAGTGGGACGCAAATGGCAAGGCGAGAGGTAAGCTTGCGTTGTTTTATTTTAAGAAACTCAGCAATAATAAGGCGCGCGGAGCGAAGTGCTGTATCACCACTGGTGATGGGCGCAGCCACTACGCCGAGCAAAGCTAAGATGCTTCCCATTGTGCCAAGCCAACCTTTGGCCACGGCAGTGACCACCTCGGGGGCTTGTGCACCCACCTCGCTACCTACAACCTCTGCGCCACCGCTATAGAAAAACCACGATGCCACTGTCGCCCAGATAAGTGCTACGACACCCTCTGTAATCATTGCACCATAAAAGATAGGTCGCCCCTGATGTTCGTTTTTCATACAGCGCGACATAAGCGGGCTTTGCGTGGCATGGAAACCGCTGATAGCACCGCAAGCAATAGTGATAAACAACGCCGGGAAAATAGGTTGCGTGTTAAGCGTATTGAGGTTGTCTTGCCACAACTCGGGGAGTGAGGGCCATTTCGCAAAGAGAACGACCATAAGTGCTACGGCCATAAAAAGCAGGGCAAAGGCGAAGAACGGATAAATTTTGCCGATGATTTTGTCAATAGGCATCAATGTAGCAATGATATAATAGATAAAGATAACGCACACCCAAAGCATAGAGGCAGAGGTGGCATTGCCGATTAATGAGGCGGTCATTGAACCCATAATGAGAGCTGGGCTATATACAAACACGGCTCCCACCATAATGAGCAACAGCGTACTGAATACCAGCATTACGCGTTTTGTGGGGTCGCCGAGGTAGTGTCCTATAAGTTCTGGCAGGCCAGCTCCTTTATGGCGTACGGAAAGCATACCACTGAGATAGTCGTGGGTGGCACCGGCGAAGATACAACCGAGTACTATCCAGAGGTAAGCCGCCGGACCGAATTTCATTCCCATTATAGCACCAAAGATTGGCCCTGTGCCAGCAATGTTGAGAAATTGTATCATAAAGATTTTAGGAGCGGGCATTACTATGTAGTCCACGCCATCGGCCTGTGCTACTGCAGGTGTCGGCCTATCGTCGGGGGCAAAGACGTGTTCTACAAAGCGACCATAGATAAGATATCCAAGCACCAGAGCGAGTAGGGAGAAAAGGAATGAAAACATTTTTTAGTGAAGAGTAAGGATTGTTTAGTGAAACGACGAGACGGGATAGGAGGGGACGGAGTAAGCAATTTATCGGAATACTTGGGGAAATCCAGTGTAGTTGAAGTATATGAGAAGCCCGTAAAGGTTAAACTTCTTAATCCTCTTAATCCTTTTAAGTGGGTTCTATTCATTCGCTTTGTCAGCTTTCTGAGCTATTTTTTCTTTCAGTCTGTCAGTTGAAGAGTGAGTGTTGCGGGCTACACGACCGATGAAACTTACAGACGGAAGCAAAAAGAGCCATAAAGATGACAAAAGGTTAAAGCCCTATGTATGTCAAACTTAACCGTGGAAATAAATAGAACACACCTTTACTTATTCTCGTACTGTTTTCTTTTTTTCTATGCGCAAAGGTAATAAGTATTTTACGCTTTTATTTACGCACTATTATTTTTTGAGTAATTTCGCGCCGAGAAACAGCCTATGAACCAGATAATGAAATTAGCAGATGCCATTGTGTTTGGCATAAGAGAGAAGAAAGGCCGCGATATTGTTTTGGCCGATTTGTCGAATATTGAAACAGCTCCGTGCCAGATGTTTGTGGTATGTAGCGGCGGCTCGCCCCAGCAGGTGGATGCGTTGGTGGATGCTATTGAAAAGACTGCCCGCGAACAGTGTGGCGAGCGTCCTGCAGCAATTTGTGGTCGCGAACGTGGGGAGTGGGTGGCGATGGACTATGGAACTATAATGGTACACGTGTTCTTACCCGCTCCGCGTGAGTACTATGATTTGGAGAACCTGTGGGATGATGCCCGCGTGGAACGATTGTCAGACGAAGAACAATAATCAGTAAGGTGGATTCTACAAAACAGCACACGCCTTAAGTGTTGCTTTGACGGTTAATTGTTGTTGTATATTTTTAATTGTAATGTCGGATAAGAAGAACATCAAGCCGCGTCTATTTTCATCCTCAAAGTCTAAGGGAGGTAAGGCGGCTGTAAATAATCAGAATAAGCCCAAGAAGCCCGGTGTAAATCTCTCTTGGGTTTATGTTATTATTATAGGTGTATTGGCCTATATGCTCTACACGGGGAAGGACTCCACAGGAGGCATTGATAAGGAGGTCAGTTTTACAGAGTTTCAGCGTTATGTGATGACGGGCTACACGCATAAGGTGGTGGCCAACACGGATGACAACAGCGTATCGCTCGTGGTGCGTCCCGATAGTATTCGCTCCGTCTTTGGTATGGGTACTGATCGCACAGGTAAGGAACCCACCATCTCTGCCAATTATGCCACTGATGAAAGTATTGAAGCCCTCGTCGCTGCGGCACGTACGGCGGGTCATCCCGTGAATTTGACATACAAAAAGGGTAATAGCATGTTCTGGAATCTCTTTATGAGTCTCTTGCCCATTTTTGTGTTGGTAGGTTTGTGGGTATTTGTGTTCCGTCGGATGGGCGGAGCAGGCAGTGGTATTATGGGTGTAGGCAAGAGCCGTGCTAAACTCTTTGAGAAAGGACAAAACAGCACTGGCATCACTTTCAAAGATGTGGCCGGACAGGAAGGTGCAAAGCAGGAGGTTTGGGAGATAGTTGAGTTCTTGAAAAATCCTGATAAGTTCACTAATCTTGGCGGTAAGATACCTAAGGGAGCATTGCTCGTTGGCCCGCCGGGTACAGGCAAAACGCTTCTGGCAAAAGCCGTGGCGGGCGAGGCCGATGTGCCGTTCTTCTCTCTGGCGGGCAGCGATTTCGTAGAGATGTTTGTAGGCGTGGGAGCGAGCCGTGTGC
This sequence comes from uncultured Prevotellaceae bacterium, assembly GCA_937877625.1. Lineage (GTDB taxonomy): Bacteria > Bacteroidota > Bacteroidia > Bacteroidales > Bacteroidaceae > Alloprevotella. The sequence goes on along the minus strand of CALFJG010000023.1, from coordinate 38,688 downwards.
GAGATTTGTTCCGCCAAGCCAAAGAGAAAGCTCCGAGCATCATCTTTATTGATGAGATTGATGCTATAGGTCGTGCGCGTGGTAGCCGTTTGGCCACAGGTGCCAACGATGAGCGTGAGAGTACACTCAACCAGTTGCTCACCGAGATGGACGGCTTTGGCACCAATAGCGGCGTAATTATCCTCGCCGCCACAAACCGTGTGGAGATACTTGATAAAGCATTGTTGCGCGCTGGCCGATTTGACCGACAAATTCACGTTGAGCTGCCCGATATGAGGGAGCGTCACGCTATCTTTGAGGTACACCTCAAACCCATCAAACTCGGAGGCGACATTGACATAGATTTTTTGGCGCGGCAGACACCTGGATTTAGCGGTGCCGACATCGCAAACGTTTGCAACGAAGCAGCTCTTATAGCAGCTCGCCACAACCACGAGGCTGTGATAAAACAGGACTTTCTTGATGCAGTTGACCGTATCATTGGTGGCTTAGAGAAGAAGAGCAAGGTGATGACCGCCGATGAGAAACACGCCATCGCTATCCACGAGGCAGGACACGCTTCTGTGTCGTGGCTCACGCGCTACGGCAATCCGCTTGTGAAGGTGACGATAGTGCCGCGCGGCCAAGCACTTGGTGCGGCGTGGTATCTGCCTGAGGAGCGTTCTATTACGCTACGCGAACAGATGCTTGACGAGCTTTGTAGCCTACTCGCCGGACGTGCAGCCGAAGAGATTTGTACCGGACATATCAGTACCGGTGCGTTGAGCGACATAGAGCGTGCTACGAAGTTGGCTTTTAGTATGGTGGCTTATTATGGTATGAGTGATGCGTTGCCAAATCTGTGTTATTATAGTCCACAAGAGGAGTATTCTTTCAGTAAGCCTTATGGCGACGACACAGCGGTGAAGATAGATGGCGAAGTGGCACGCATCATTGCCGAGCAATATGAGCGTGCAAAACAGATCTTGCGCGACAACGCTGCGGGGCATGCCTCGCTTGCCGCTTTGTTGGAAGAACGCGAAGTGGTGTTCACCGAGGATGTGGAGCGTATCTTTGGCAAGCGTCCATGGGTGAGTCGGGCAGATGAGTTGATGAAAGAAAACGCTATGCTTGACAACACTTCGGAAGACAATCCCACTCAAGAAGAAAAATAATTTGTTCCTTTCGCCGATGAAAAATCTTTTGGTTCGCACCCTGACGGGATTACTTTTTGTAGGTCTGCTCGTGGGCGGTATCATAGGTGGTCCTCACACATTCACGCTTCTTTTTGCTGCCATAACCGCCGCCGCGCTGTGGGAGTTTGCCACAAATCTGAATACCTATGCTGGAGCGGCCATAAATCGTTTGATAAACACAATGGCGGGTGTTTTTCTTTTTGTGGCTTTCGCTGGCTTTTGTAGCGACATGGTGCCGCCTAAGGCTTTTATACCATACTTAATCTCTATTATCTATCTGTTGGTGAGTGAACTCTATTTACGAGCCGCCGACCCGCTCAAGAATTGGGCGTATGCCTTTGCCTCCCAACTTTATATTGCTCTGCCGCTTTCAACGCTTTGTATCCTCGCTTTTAGTTTCGACCGCCAAGCGGGACAGACATACTATAACTGGGTACTTACTCTAAGCGTTTTTATTTTTCTTTGGACGAGCGACACCGGAGCCTACATTGTGGGTAGCCTGCTCTCCCGCTATTTCCCTGCTAAGTTGTTTCCGCGCATCTCACCAAAGAAATCGTGGGTAGGAAGTATTGGCGGCGGTTTGTTGGTGATAGGCTGTGCGGTGGTGCTTTGGCACTTCTTTCCTCTATCTATGCCTGTGCGCCACGGTGGTTTGCTCGGTGGATTAGAGCCTAATATGCAGACGTTTGTTGAATGGATTGGCTTAGGACTTGTGGTATGTATCTTTGGCACGTGGGGCGACTTGGTTGAAAGTCTTCTGAAGCGCCAACTTGGCATCAAAGACAGTGGCAATATCCTGCCAGGTCACGGTGGTGTACTCGACCGCTTCGACTCTTCGCTCCTCGCCATACCCGCTGCCGTGTTGTATATTTATACGTTGCAATTTTAGGTGGGTTCTATTAATTCGCTTTGTCAGATTTCTGAGCTATTTTTCTTTCAGTCTGTCAGTTGAGGAGTGAGTGTAGCGGGCTACACGACCGATGAAAATTACAGCATAGAAGCACAAAGAGCCATAAAGATCCGCAACGCTTGTTTATCGGCATTGCGGACGGAGATTTGATGCGTTTGCACGTTTTAGCGTACAGCAATAGTTTAGTATAGCATAGACGAGAATTTTGCTATACAGCTCTTTGAGGGCAAGAAAGTACGCATCGTGTGGAATGCAGAGCAAGAGAAGTACTATTTCTCCGTTTTGGACATACTACAGGTGTTGACCAACAGCACTGATGTCAAGCAGTACATCAAACGAATGCGGACGGGTGATGCGGTACTCAACTCCAAGTGGGGAGCAATTTGTACACCTCCTGTTGTAATGCTAGCTTCAGATGGAAAGAAAAGAATGATCCAAGTAGCTGACCTTGAAGAAATTTTCCGTATCATTCAGTCTATTCCTTCCAAGAAAGCAGAGCCTGTTCGCCAATGGTTGGCTGAGTTGGGCAGCCAACTCATCAACCAGATGATAGACCCGGAACTGACGTTCCAGATGACAGTGAAGATTATCGTCGGCAAGGGTATAGCGACAGTTGGATTAACGAGCGTATGCACTCCATTGACCTTCGGAAGGAACTGACCGATGAATGGCATCTATCTGGCATCCATAAGCCACGCAACTTTGCCATCCTTGCCAACGTCTTTACCTAAGTATATATGGTATGACCATAGGGCAATACAAACGCTACATAGGTCTTACGAAAGAGAACGCATCCCTCTGAGAAGAGGGCAGAAAGCGCAGGTGTGAAGACCCACTACGTCCACAAGGATATCAGCAGTGCATGGCTGAGCCTGAGGCGAAATATGCTCTGGCTTTGGACTTTCTATGACAATCCGGAACTGGGCATACCCTACACAAATAAGGGATTGTAGCCTCTCAACTCTGACCTCAAGACATAGCTCGCCATGCAAAGAGGTTGAGTAGAGAAAACAGGAAAAGTGTTCATACAAGACTTCTTGAAAACCCACAACCCGCACAGATAAAGGCTGTGCGGGTGATTATAGGTCTCTTTTTGGCATATAAGTCTCTCAGAGGGGCTTTTCAGGTCTCTTTTTGGCATATAAGCCCACTTTTTTATATTTTTTTAGACGGCGATCAAGGTTGTTAAGAAATCTTTACTATTTTTGCAGCGGTTTCGGGGAGAAATCCGAAACCGATGATGCATTAGTTTTTTTATTTCGCACTTGACTGAAAGAAGTAGGAAATCTGTTTGGGAATAGTTCGATTTAAGAAAGCAAAGGGAAAGACCAGGAAAAAGGCTTTCCTTCACAACAATCATAGCTATGCTTACGCCTCTATTGGCGTGGTAGTATTCTTATAAATGTTGTGGGGGGCTCCCATTTTTCCTACTTCTGCCCCTTAGGTCAAGTGCGTAAGAATGGCCACGCCATTTTTTATGCCCTAACTTCTTGCATATACATATAGAATAATTACTGTAATAATAACAAAAATGATAAGCAAGATGAAACTGAAAGGTCTTTTGATTGCGGCATTCTGTCTGTTAATGGCAGGGTCAATTGCAGCCGACGACGACGTAATGATTACGCGCGACGGCTCGATAATGACGGTGAAGGTTGAGAAAATCAGCAGTTCACAAGTAACGTTTATTGACTTGAAGCACAAGAGGCGTGGTCGTCTTAATGCGCCTGCCGACTTTGTCTATATGATTATGAAGAAGAAAGGAAACAACATCTTCTTTGATGAGGAAGGCAACCAGACAACATCGCCTGTTGTGAAGTTCGACAAGAAAGACAATGTGATGTTCTTGAACCGAGGGGCAATGTTCGTGATATACAACGTTTCTGTTACCAAAGATGAAGTCATCTATCAGTTGAAAAACAAAAAGAAAGCACCGCTATACAAAATCAGCAAGGACGAGGTATTTATGATCCGCAATTCAGACGGTACGGCTACCTTGTATAATGACTCTTACCTGAGGAAGCAGCAGGCACAGCAAACGCCAGCTCCAACAACCACGGCTTTGGCTACACCGAATGTTCCTATACACCAAGGGGCTATACCGGCGACACCATCAGCCACTGCTACTGCACCAGAAGTTACGTCACAAGCCGCTACAGGTCAGCAACTACTGGCAAGCGGAATCTCAGAAATAGGCTTTGCTCCCGCTCCAGATATGGATGCCACAGAGATTGAGATGAAAGTGAATGCTGTTAATCCCTATACGCTCTACAGGAAAGGTTCAGTTGCCGAGTATTGCTTCCAGTACAAAGGCAAGCAGACGCAGTATATGGGCGGCCCGACATACTTCCAACAGATAGTCAGCGACGAGAAGATAGAGAACGGCCTGCTCATAGCCTATATCCAAGGGGTATTGTTCAACAAGAAGCATGAGCCGTCAAAAGGAATTTCAGCTTCGTTCAAAGAATGTGTCTTCCCCGTTGAGATAGACACAGCTGGCACATATCATCTGACACACAATGTTGCTCAGGACTTTTTAATTATTTCAAAGCGGCGTGGCTACGGCGTTCTGATTCCAGGAGTTATGCAACAGGGAATGCAACTGAAGACCAGCACGCTGTATGACAATGCTAAGAACCTTATCGGTGGAATAGTGAAAGTCGAAACCGCATACTCTGACTGGCAGGTCGTGGGAGAGGAAACGATAACGACACCCGCAGGCACCTTCGACTGCATAAAGCTTACAGGTCACCTGGCTCAGAAACAGGGGAGCAACGGCAAATTCAACGGAGAAAAGATAACCTGCTGGATGGCTCGCGGTATAGGCATCGTGCAGTATGAAACCATTGCCGACTCAGACAAGAACAACGAGCCGTTCATCATTTATCTTAACAAGATTGACATCAAATAACTTTTTATTCATCTCTTAAATCTTTATGGTTATGAAGAAATTATTCTTTTCGGTCTTTATGGCCACAACGTTCCTTTTGGGAGCAAGTGCACAGACAGTCATCACCAATGACTATGGTTCTCCAATTACCGGGGCTGACGGGCAGAGCGTAAGCGACAATGACAATGAAAGAGTTAACGGAAGCTTTGACTTAAGCTATCAGGCCATCAGCGGAGGGTTTGGTATGGGAATTACATGGGTTTTTAATTATCTCGTCATCAATGCTTCCTTTCTTTCAGGCGATACTGACAAGTATATTGAGAAGAACGATGGATGGCGTGCAGGAATCGGTGCGAATTATCGCCATTGGCTGGCTGATTTTATATACATTGAGGGGCAAGCCGGTGTGGAGTATTCCCATTTTACCATCAAGATAAAAGGAGGAGAAAAGAATAGTGATGGTGACGTGGGATTATTTGTCACGCCAAGAGTGGGCATTCCTTTCCTTAATATAGCCGATACCAAATGGGGAATTGTAGCTGGCTATCGCTGGGACTTTAACAAATTCAAGTTCAAGAAGGAATACACGGATCACTATTTTACAATTGGTATCGTAGGAACACTCTAATAGGCAAAAACAATAAATACGCTAATGAAAAAGATCTGTTTTTACCTGTTCAGCGTATTGCTGGCGGCAATTATGGGCATAGGCTTCATCTATACATTTACTATCAAATAATTATTAACCAGCGTGCAGGAGGCCACTGTCACAACAGGCCTCCTCATGCACTAATTCTAAATCTTAAAACTTATGAAAAAGCTTTTAATGGCTCTCTTGGGCCTATCTCTTTGTTTGGGTTTCACCGCTTGTGGCGACGACGATGATGATACAGGTGGCAATGGTACACCAACATCTGGGAAATGGTATCTCGTAACCTACAATTACACCACCTGCACGTATGGCGAATACATTCAGTTCCGTTCCGGCAAGCTTGATTGGAACAGTCGTCTGGGAGGTTACAATACCACATACGATTGTAAAATCTCTGGCAATAATTTCTATTTGACAAATTGTTCTGACGAAGACTTCGAGGACATCACGTTCACAATAGAGGGCTATACGGAATCTGAAATGGTTACCAGCAGTACCGATGGTATCGTTAGAACTTGGCGGAGATAGAATATAGATGTAATTCTCTATGTGAATAGAGCGGATATCCGCACCTACATCCTTGGCCTCTTCATAGATGCTGGCTGAAACCAGAGGACGGTTCACGAACGGTGTACCGCTATTTGGAAGGGACGGTGTCTTTCATAGCGTATTAGAGGTTTTTCTCAACGCCGCTCTTGATGGCGAGATGAGGATGTGTCAAAATTGAAGTGAACCCCGAAAGTTAGACAAAGAGCTTTCGGGGTTTACTTTAAGAAGCCTCAACTTTCTCAAGCTGAGCCTTTGTTATGTCGTAAAGTCAACCTTTTCGGGGTGTGAGGTACGTTGTATGGTTGCGCAAGAATCGTATCACGGCGAGCTATACCGCATACTGCCTTATCAGCGGGCGTACTTCTTCAAGCAAGGTGAAGAGGTTTTCCACCGTTTCGGCACGTAAAATGGCAATGCGTTTTTGTCGGAAATCGGGAATGCCTTTGAAGAGTGGCGTGGCGGCGAGGTGGCGGCGTATGTGGAGAATACCGCGTGTCTCGTCAATGCGTGCGACGCTTTCCAATACTTGTTGCTTGAGAATGTCCAGTTTCTTGTCGGTGGTAAGCGTTTCTGCGGCAACCGCCGGGTGGCTAATCTCACTGAATATCCACGGTCGGCCATAGGTGGCTCGTCCTATCATCACCGCATCTACGCCATAGCAGGAAAATGCCTGCTCGGCATCGGCGGCGGAGGCAATGTCGCCGTTGCCTATAATGGGTATGGTGATGCGTGGGTTTGCTTTTACAGCACCTATAAGCGTCCAGTCGGCTTGGCCGGTGTACATCTGCGAGCGCGTGCGCCCGTGTATGGTCAGCGCGGCGATGCCGGTGTCTTGTAGTTGTTCGGCGAGAGTGGTAATAATAAGGTTGTTCTTATCCCACCCGAGGCGTGTCTTGGCGGTGACGGGAATAGGCACGGCCTCCACCACGCTACGTGCAATGTCAAGCAGCAGCGGCACGTTCTGCAGCAACCCTGCGCCCGCCCCCTTTCCTGCTACGCGCTTTACGGGACAACCGAAGTTTATGTCTATGACATCGGGGTGGGCTTGTTCATAGACGATTTGTGCCGCCTCGGCCATTGCCGCGGGATCCTTGCCATAGATTTGTATGGCCACGGGGCGCTCCGCGTCGGTGATGTGCAGTTTGGCCAGCGAGGGCTTGACGTAACGCACCAGAGCATCGGCAGCCACAAATTCGCTGTAAACCATCGCTGCACCCATCCTACGGCAGAGCAGGCGGAAGCCGATGTCGGTGACGTCCTCCATAGGTGCCAGGAGAACGGGGCGCGTGCCGAGATCAATGTGTCCTATCTTCATAAGGCTTGATACATTTGATTGCTACGGCGAAGGATAAGGCTGCGAGCAGCGTACCTTCAAGGAGCAGGAGCGCGGTTGGCTGATTGGTGAGTTTTTCTTCGGCCTCGGGTATGTGCAGTGCGGCCACGGCAAGTGTGTTGTTACAGATGTGCGCCACGATACACAGCACGATACTCTTACTACGGATATAGATGATGCCTAATAATGCACCGCTAAGCAAGGCTGCGGGGGCTTGAAGCCAGTTGCCGTGGACAACAGCAAACGTCACGGCGGAGACAGCCACGGCCAGCCAAGGATTTGTACCCTGTTTTAGCAACCCGCCAAGAATACCCCAGCGAAACACCAGTTCCTCGGCCACGGGGCCTGCCACACAAAGGCCGAGCAAGCACCACGGAGAGGCAGCCATCACCGTCATAATGTGTTCTGTGGTAGCATCTTCTATATCCAAAGGGGCAAGCAGAAATGTCTCGCTAAGTGCTATGAGAAGCATAGCTGCTACGCCGCTCCATAGAGATGCCGTAGGCTTCCACTCTGTCTTGTTTACGCGGCGAGCAAGAAACAACGAAAGGATTATATTGCCTATCAAGAGTCCAATGCCTGTAGCAATGATAAAAGCATCGGTCGTTGCGGTGAGGTCTTTCACATACACCACGGCACCTATTGCCGCAAGCAGTTGTATGACAAAGAAGAGGCCGAGGGCTATTATGGCACGTTTCATAAGGGTAGTTAGTAGTTGTTTTTCCTACACTCCTCAGCATCGGCCTGCAACTGGGCTTGGAGTGCGCCGAGGGTGGGGAATGTTTGTTCCGGGCGATGAAAATGGAGGAAGCGGAGCGTAAGCACTTGGCCGTATAAGTTGCCGCTAAATCCTATGACGTGGGCTTCTATCGTGCGTTGTCCGGCGAATTCTATGGTGGGGCGTGTGCCGATGTTTATTATTGCGCGGCGTGGTTTTTTTCCGAGAGGTGTGCTGTGTGCCGTGCCGAAATAAACACCCTCGGCCGGCAGCAATTTTTGCGGTGGGGAAGCGATGTTAGCGGTGGGGAAGCCAATAGTACGCCCTATCTGTTTGCCGTGCTCCACACGGCCTGTAAGCATAAAGGGATGGCCGAGCAGGGCGTTCGCCTCGTCTATCTGCGCAAGGGTAATGGCACTGCGTATCCGCGTGGAACTCACGTCGTTGCCTCCCGAGAGCGGCAAGGCGCGTTTTACGTTGATGCCCATCTCAGCACCAAAGGTTGATATTTCGGCGAAGGAGGTGGTATGGTCACTGCCAAAGCGGTGGTTGAAACCCATAAGCAAGCCGCGAACCCCCAACGGGCGCAACACATTGCGCAGAAACTCAAAGGCACTGAGGCGTGCCATTGCGGGTGTGAAGTCAAGTACCTTGATGTGTGCTATTCCCGCCTCGTGGAGCAGGGCAAGGCGTTCTTGCAGTGTGGTCAGCAACATCGGCACGGCGACATTGCTATCTTCCGAGCTCTGCTGTGCCAATACCTCGCGCGGGTGGCGGTTGAACGTCACCACCATAGGCTCCATCTCCGCCTCGTGTGCCGCAGCAAGGAGTTGGGAGAGCAAGGCGCGATGGCCTATGTGGACACCGTCGAAGAAACCTATGGTTGCGAAGAAAGGCATTTTGTTCGTAAAAAGTTAGTTGCGGGGGCGGAGGTTTAGGAATGATAGGACCTTTGCTGCGCGTTCGGCTCTTATCGCGTTGAAACGGTTAACACCTTATATAACTTATCGCTTGGGCGCACTTTTGTGGGTACGGCGATGGCTACCGTAGCACCTTGTGGTGCTACGGCGATGGGGCCGTCATCGCCGTGGATTTCATCGGCGCGGAAGCGTACAGCACCGGTGCTGGGCCCAATGAGTAATAGGTCGTCGCCTTGAGCGATGCTTGCCGCCTCAATCTTAAACTCGCCCACGCCGAGTTTGGAAAAGTATTTCAGCCCGCGCCCTACATACATCTTGCGCTCCGTGGCTGCCGAGCCATATACCTCGCTCCATTCGCCGAGACGTTGCCCGAGGTAGTAGCCGTCCCAGAAACCTCGGTTGAACACCGTGGCAAGACGCTTGTCCCACGCCTTGACGCGTTCCGTAGAGAACGTCCCTGCGCAGACGGCCTCAATAGCCTCTTTGTAGCACGCCGTGACGGTGGCGACATATTCCGCAGGGCGTGCTCGTCCCTCTATTTTGAAGACGCGCACGCCGGCGGACATCATACGGTCGAGGAAGCCTATTGTCTTGAGGTCTTTCGGACTCATTATATATTTGTTCTGCACCGAGAGTTCCGTGCCGCTCTCTATGTCGCGTACGGTATATCCCCGGCGGCACACCTGTAAGCACTCGCCTCGGTTGGCCGAGTGGCCAAGGTTGTTGAGCGAGAGGTAGCACTTCCCACTCACCGCCATACACAGCGCACCGTGGCAGAACATTTCTATGCGTAGCGGTTTGCCCGAGGGACCGCAGATATGTTCTGTTTCTATAAAGCGATGTATCGCCGCCACCTGCTCCAAGTTGAGCTCGCGTGCCAGCACCACCACATCGGCATACTCTGCATAGAAGCGCAGTGCCTCGCGGTTTGAGATGTTGAGTTGGGTAGATAGGTGCGCTTCCATCCCGATGCTTCTCAAATAGGTCAGTACGCTGATGTCGGCAGCAATCACCGCATTGACCCCGGACGCTTTTGCCGCATCGCAGATAGCGTGCATCTGCGGCAGTTCGGCATCGTAAATAATCGTGTTCACCGTCAGATAGGTCTTCACGCCGCTCTCCTTGGCGCGCGCAACAATCTCTTTTAGGTCGGAGAGCGAAAAATGGTTAGCGGAGTGAGCCCGCATGTTAAGGCTTTCTACGCCGAAATATACTGCATCGGCTCCTGCAGCAATTGCTGCCGTGAGCGAAGCAAAGGAACCCACAGGAGCCATTAGTTCAAAGTCGTTGGGGTGCATAGGGAGGCTTGTTTTTAGGGGGGCTATCAATTAGCTCTGAATTGCTTTAAGGCTCTTTTCGGGTAACTTTGACTTCTTTCTCGCCGAAGTGCTGCAGGCACGGCTCAAAGGCAAAGTTGGCGAAAGAGACGTGGGTTACAAAAGAATTTACAGCGACATTACTAACAGGACACGCCTTTAAGAATGGCTTGACTTCTTTACCTACAAAAAACTTGTCTTTCTAAGGTGCAAAAGTACAAAAACAAACTTTGCGGCGCGTCTTTTTGGATTGATAACCAATAGTGTCCTAAATTTTTTTCACGTTTCGCAAGTAGGATAAGAGTGAGGGCTGTGCGCCACCTGTCGGAGCGCAGGCGGCTCGTGTGCATCATTTTGGGCCACCAGCCTGCACTACCAGCTGACTGCGCTCCCACAAGTCTTACCGTATCATCAACTTTAGGCGTGCAAAGGCGCGAAAGAGAAAATTTTTCGGACGGATTTTAAGCATCATCGGGCGGGGTAAAAACTTAGTCCTTTTGATTTTAAAATCAAAGCCTTTGATTTTAAAATCAATCGGCTTGATTTTAAAATCAAAGCACTCGATTTTAAAACCAAAAGGAGTATGTCTGAACGCGGTCGGACTTTGTTTAAACACCATCGGACTTTGTTTTTTTATTTTTGTTTCGGAAGTAGTGTGAAGTTCTTGAAAGGACAACGAGAATACGGCGGCGGTATCCTAATAGAAGCCCTCGCGATGGGAGAAGTGGGCAAGCAGGATGTTAGAGGCTATCAACGCTTTTATCTTGCTCATTCCTGCCAACGTTCTTCAAGTGCTTTGTCCAAGTCAACGCCCTCTGGTGATTTACCCCGTGTCTTGGCCATCACCGTTGGCAATGGTTTATAGTCCGTTGGCATCTTCGGAAACACGAGTTTCCTCTCCCGACCTTTGCCCTCCGTGTTTTCCGCAGCCTCTATCAGGTGGCTATCCCGCCTTCGCTGGTTGCTCCCCGTGAGCGACACTCGCTGCAGGTAGCTCCACCGACGTCTGAGTGATATTGCGCTTATAACTTAAGGATTAGTGTTTTCTACTTGCAATGCTAAGCGTTATCCTCCATTTCTTTAACACCTTATGTAAAAAAGCCAATAGTGTCCTAAATAATTTTGTTTCAAAGTTCAAGAAATGTTACTTTTGCAGACGAAACAAACTTTTTTCAATTAGATTTTATAGCTATGAGAAGAATTCTTTTATTCTTATTGCTGCTACCGTTGCTTGCATTGCAGGCACAGCAAGTCCCAGAGTTGCCTGCCGACCCAGACGTTCGCACGGGTAAACTGCCTAATGGTCTGACGTACTACATACGTCACAACGAATTGCCAAAAAATCGCGCCAACTTCTACATCGCCCAGCGTGTGGGCAGCGTGCAGGAGGAGGAGAGCCAGCGTGGCCTCGCCCACTTCTTGGAGCACATGTGTTTCAACGGCACGGCACATTTCCCGGGCAACAGCGTGACAGAGTATTTACAGAGCATCGGCATTAACTTCGGCGGCGAACTCAATGCCTACACGGGTACCGATGAGACGGTTTATAATATCGACAACGTGCCGGTTACTCCGGGACACGTAGATTCCTGTTTGCTTATCCTGCACGACTGGTCGAACTCTGTACTGCTTGAGGCTGAAGAGATTGATAAAGAGCGCGGTGTGATACACGAAGAGTGGCGCTTGCGTAGTAGCGGCTCAATGCGTATGTACGAGCGTAACTTAGAAACGCTCTATCCCAACTCACGTTATGGCCGCCGCTTTCCCATCGGACTGATGAGCGTGGTTGATGGTTGTCCTTACGACACGTTGCGTGCCTACTACCACCGCTGGTATCGCCCAGAGTTGCAAGGCATTATTGTTGTCGGCGACATCAACGTCGATGAGGTGGAGCAAAAGGTCATAAGCCTCTTCGGCGATATACAAAACCCTGCTAATCCAGAGCCCTACGTGGACTATCCCGTACCCGACAATGACGAGGCTATCTATGTGGTAGATAAAGATAAAGAGCAGGCGCAGCCTATGATAATGCTGATGTTTAAGCATGAGCCTTTGCCACGGGAGGTGTCGAACACCGTGGCCTATCTGGCGATGAACTATGCCAGCAACGTGATAGAGGAAGCCATTAACGCGCGTTTTGAAGAGTTGGCACAAAAACCCGACTGCCCGTACCTCAACGCAGGGTGCTACGATGGAGAGTATCTCGTGAGCAAAACAATGGATGCCTTCCATATATTTGTTATGCCGAAGCCCGGTCTTGACGTAGAGGCTACCGAGGCTGTTATGATAGAGGTGGAGCGCATACGTCGGTTCGGACTCACACCGAGCGAGCTCGACCGCGCGAAGCAAGAATACCTCAGCCAATTAGAGAAACAATACGACAACCGCGATAAGCAGCAGAACAGTTATTTTGTCAATCGCTATGTGCGTGCCTTCCTCGACAATAAGCCGCTCTCCGATATTGCGACGGAGTATCAAATCTATCAAGTCTTAGCGCAACAGCTCGGTCACGAAATGCTCAACGAGATGGTTAAAGGCCTTGTTGAGAGCATAGATAAGAACTTTGTGGTGTTCGCCCTTTATCCCGAGAAGGACGATATCGCTGTACCCGCTGCCGAAGCACTCAAAGGTGCCGTGGCTGCCGCGCGTGTTGCCAACGTTGAGGCTTATGTGGATAACGTGCGCAACGAGCCTCTTGTAGCCCAACTCCCCACACCCGGACGCATCGTTAGCGAAGAGCCTTCGGCCTTTGGTTATTCGCAGTGGAAACTATCTAATGGGGCTGTCGTTTATTTCAAGAAAACTGATTTCAACGAGAGTCAGGTGGTCTTCGGTGCGCGTAGCTTCGGCGGTCTGCAAGCCGTGAAACCCGCTGATGTACTCAACGCTCGCTTGACCACCGACATCGTGGACGAAGCAGGCCTCGGAGCTTTCAGTGCTACCGAGCTCCAGAAGGCTCTCAGCGGCAAGCAAGTGAAACTCGGCTCCACTCTCTCCGCCACAGGAGAGGCTCTTGATGGCTCTTCCACACCCAAAGACTTACGTACCTTCTTCGAGCTGCTCTATCTGCACTTCACCGCACCGGGCAACGACGTAGAGAGTTACACACGCGCCATCACTTCGCGCCGCCACCAACTCGAGGCTGCAGAGCGTGTACCGGAGACAGCACTGAGCGACACGATTATTTCTACTTTATATGCCAATCATCCCTTTGCGAAACCTATCAAAGCCGACGACCTCGACAATGCCGATTTCCAGACGATGCGGCGTATATATAGTGAACGCTTCAACTCACCTGGCGACTTTGATTTCTATTTCACCGGCAACTTTGATGTAGATTCCCTCCGCCTCTTCTGCGAAACCTATTTGGCCTCGCTGCCAGGCGTTGAAAAGCGTGAGCTACGCCCCGAACAGGAACTAAGCATTGTTGACGGCGTACACGTCAATCGTTTTACACGCGAAATGGAGACACCAAAGAGTTATATCATTCAAGTATGGCACGGCAACCAAGAATGGACGCTGCGCGATGCTGCTATAGTTGACGTACTCGGACAAATACTCTCGCAGCGTTATCTGAAGAGCATTCGCGAGGAAGGTAGTATGGCCTATAGCGTACACACCCGTGCCGACCTTGAAATAGGGCTGCGCGAGCAATACTCTATGCAGACCATTTGCCCGGTGAAACCCGAGAAAGCCGACAGTGCTCTAATCTTGATGCGTCAAGGCATAGACGATATTGTTGTCAATGGTGTGACAACGGATGAGATAGAAAAGGCGGTGAACTACAACGTCAAGACCTATGCCGACAACCAGCGCGAGAACAACTACTGGGAAGGTGCTATACGTGCCCTAACGCGCTATGGACGCGACACGCACACCGGTTACGAAGAGGTGCAACGCAGTATCACTTCCGAGGATATTCAATTATTCGTTCGTCGACACCTGCTTCTGGACAATAACTGTGCTACAATCGTCATGCTTCCCTGATTAAGCATCGGCAGACCATACATCCCTCACGAAGAATGGCTACGCCCCGGGCGTAGCCATTCTTCGTATGCATAAACCGCTTATATATGGCGCGTGCTAAATTGTGTAAACGTCACTATCGGATATCTTCTATCATAGCATTTGTTCTTTTATTTGTTTAATGATAGCGTGAATCATCGGTACACAGACAGAATTTCCTATCTGTCTGTATTCTTCGCCAAGGTTGGTATCGCGTATAAACTCATCGGGGAAGCCCATGATGCGATAACACTCTCCTATGGTGAGTTTGCGTACACGCTCTTTATCCAAGATCCAAAAACGCCCAGACGATTCCTGCGACGGTAAGGCTGGATGCACGCCTTCGGATGAATAAATGCGGTTAGGCTGTTTGTGAACACGCGATAGGTGTTCTGTACCTGGCCGCACGCCTGCTTTACGAATAGCCTTGTTGCGGTAGCCAACGAAAATAAGCCCTGATGGTTGCAAGGTGTATTCGGAAAATAGTGTATATGGTTCTGTCATATACTCAAACTGTCCTGTATCCTTTTCCAGAACCTCTTTTAACATTACACGCGGTTTGCGTTCTACACGGGAGAAATTAAATACCCGCTCTTTGTTGCCTATGATTATGATACGTTCGCGGTTTTGCGCTACACCAAAGTCGGAAGCGTTTAGGACTTTCCAGCTTGTCTTGTAACCGAGAGTGTTTAGTCCTTCAAGAATGGTTCGCAGTGTATTGCCGCCGTCGTGATAGACAAGGTGTTTCACGTTTTCAAGAAATACAACTTTTGGTTGCTTAGCCTCAATGATTTTGAAAACGTTGTATATCAGTGTGCCGCGTGTGTCTTCAAACCCACGCATCTTACCCGATATACTGAACGGCTGACAGGGAAAACCTGCAGTAAGAACGTCGTGTTCTGGAATACGCTCAACAGGAATTTTTGTGATGTCTCCAAACGGTACTTCTCCGTAATTGGCATAATATACCTTTTGGGCGTGGGTGTTAAATTCCGATGAAAATACGCAACGTCCGTTTTCCCATTGTGCAGGAATACGGAATCCACCAATACCAGCAAATAAGTCTATAAACGTAAACTCGCTATTTTTAGGAGCAGGGAAAGGAACTCTGAAAATGTCAGGAAACAGATTATATTGCACAGGAGATTCCCATAAACAATCATCTGCGGTATCCGTGCCGTACTTTGTAGCAATAAAGTCCCGAATTAGTGATACGGCTTTTTCACGGTAGTATTTACTTTCGGGTTTATCTTTGTTATGAAGGAAGTGAGTAACATAAGCCATTTGCTCCTCAAACGGCATAACTCCTTCATCGGTTACAGCGGAAGAGCCGTAGATTTGCAGGCGGAAGCGTTTGTTTCCCAGTACTTCTCGTAATGTAATCTGTGCGTCTATGTTGGTTTTTATATTTTCCATACCTTTTTCCGCCTGCAAATTTACGATAATTATAAGGATTATTTGCCGCTTCTGTAGTAATAACTTGCGCCACAACTTGCAGCGTGAACGTTTTGCGGCGACTTCTTCGCTCCCCCCTTTGCGTTCAAAATAAAAATACGCTCGCGCCGCTCTTGTCTGTCCACGAGCGCAGGCGGCATCAGAGCACCACCCTCGCGTCTATCCGCCAATCCTCGAGGAGGAACTGCAGCACCGACAGCTGTGTCCCCGCCTCGCAGATGATAGCTGCCGATGCCGTGTGATTGCGGGACGCTTTTGCGGGAAAACGGTTGTTAAATCAAGTTGAAAAGGCACGCACGGGGGCGTTAGGCTCTCCTGATATCACAGTTCGGAGAAAAAGAAAGGCGGCACTCGGTGGGGTGTCTAAAATAATAATAAAAATGTGTTGCGTGCTTATTTCTTGTTGTTTGCCACAAGTGCGTTTAACTGCGCAAAAGTTGTTTTGTAGGAAATCTTTTCAATGGGCATTTTGTGTTCCTCTCGGAAATGTGAAGAAATTTGCAAACGTCCGTTGTTTCGCGTCGCTGCGCCTGCCTGTGACCAACTGCGATTGTCCTGTCTGTGTCCTTCAGAAAAGTCCACTTCTTCAAGGCTGTAGGTTTCTATGTCTTTTATATAAAGGTGGCGTGGCTTTGCACGTCGATCTTCGGAATCCTCGTAGGCATCGCGTATTTCGTACTTTACTTTTAGCAGAATAAATGATTTTTCCTGCTGTGGCTCTTCAAGGCAATAGTTGCGGTGGAGTTGCTGGATGGCGGCAACGGCATTATTTGCTGCCCTACCTTTCTCGCACTTCACGTTCACCATAAACTTCGTGCCATCCTTGACAGAGAAGCAGTCATAACTCTCGCTTGCCGTCGCGCCGACGAAGCGGTCTATGCGGTATTCCTCCGCGTCACAGCAGTGCGTGTACATTTCAAGTTTCGACACAAGAAACTCTTCCAGCACAAAGCCAATAGCCGTGGAGGATTCTATGCAGTTGTGCTTGTTCTGCAAGAGGTTATACTCCTCAAGCCTAAGCACGAGTTCGCGTCCATAGGTTTTGAAGATGTTGCAGGCGTATTCTTTCAACCTCTCTTGAAAGTGCTGACTCTTTTGATAGTATGCGTTCATTTCTCTATTCATTTTCGTATGACTTTCTGATTGCCAAACCGATAGCCTTGCCCATAAGCGGGGGGACGGCATTACCGATTTGCACTAACTGCTTGCTTTTCGTTCCCATAAAGATAAAGTCGTCGGGGAAAGATTGCAGTCGTGCCATTTCCCGCGCCGTCAGCACGCGCGGCAAACGGGGATGGATGTTCACGCCGCCGTGGTTCTCCTTTATGGTGCAACTTGGCTGATTCCAAGGACACTTCTTCCATGCGTCGGAATAACCCTTGTAAAGGCTCTTTCCCTCTGGGCAAGCTAAGATCCGTTGAACCATTTCTGGGCTATGCTTTGTGGGAACGTGGTTAAATGCAGGGTCTTCGGGGTGGTTCATAAGGTCTGCTATGGCCTGTCCCGTCGTAACATATTCGTTGGGGGTCAGTAGCGGCGCGGGGTGCATATTTTTCTTGCCTATTCTGTTGCCAATAAAAATAACCCTTTCACGGATCTGCGGAGTATGATAGTCTGCGGCACAAAGTGTCGTGACGTTCATTTCGTAGCCTATTGCCTTGTAGTCTGCAATAATCTGTTTTTCTACAAGGCCGTAGTGCATACTTCGCAGTCCTTTCACGTTTTCGCAGATGACAAATTCTGGCTGCAACGTAGCTACAATTTCCAACATTTCCTTGTAGAGGGAGTTGCGAGGGTCATCCACAATGCGATTACCCGCCATACTGAAACCCTGACAAGGGAAACCGCCTGCGACAACGTTAAGTATACGTCCTCTGAGTTGCTGCTTTACCACTTCGTAGAAATGCCGTTTTATATAAGGCTTTGTGATGTCGCCGTTAACAAAGGGATGGTTAAAGTTGCGGGAATACGTCTGACCTGCTTCTTCAAACCAATCAAGGCCGCAAATGCCTTGCAAGCCCGCTTCTTCAAGTCCTTTGCTAAGTCCACCCGCTCCGCAGAACAAATCGACAAACGTAAGTTTAGAAGGCTTCGGATTGTCCCACATTTGCGAAATGTCCGCCCAATTAACCACGTCTCTTTTTGGTGTGTTAATCACGCGGACAAAGGTTTTAACGGGCATATCGTCAAAGGCTAACTGCAGTTGCTGGTATTGGAGTAAATCGGATTCTTCAATTCGTAGAGAACCCGAAACCTTTGTAGCCTTTATTTGTCCTGATGCAATCAAGCGTCTGACAACCTTTATTGTTGTGGAGAGGTTTTGTGAAGCCTTGGCAATACTTAGAAGCATACGTTGAGAAAACGTAGTTATTTACGCCCCCGCAAAATTACGCAAAATAAATATAACTTTAATAGTTTCTGCAAACAAATTGCTCACGCCGCCTCAACGAATAGTGGCGGCGCGAGTTTGGTTCATAGCCCCCCTCATAAGTAGAGCTTTTCTTATTGTCCGCCGCCGATAACGAGGTCGCCATTAGAATTTTGTCCTGAGGAGGATGTGCGGCTGTCATTGTGTCGTGAACTTCCTGAGCTTCGTGAACTTCCTGAACTTGATGAGGACTGATTTGAACTCGTCGTGCTGTTGCTTACACTTGAAGAGGAGGGTTGGGTAGCACTTGTGCGACTGTTGTTTGAACCTCCACCGCCGCCAATAGTAAGTTCTTGAGGTTCTTGATTATTGCGAGATGTTGTGCTGGCAGTGTTATGCATAGAAGCAGAAGGTTGGGGCGGTGTAGCAACAGCGGTAGGCCTTGAGATGTTTTGGCTGTTAGTAGTTGCAGGTGTTGTGGTCGTGGTGGCCATCTGTTGCTCGTTGGCAGGGGTGGTAGGAGCCACTGGCTCGATCTCTGTGGAGTCGGTGGTAAGGGTGTCCGCTACTACGGCGGTGGACTGTGTGTTGTTAGTGTGTTCAAACTTTTCGTGACGCAGGAGCCACCAAGCGGCGATAACAACAAGACAAGCCACAAATCCGCCTATTGCGGCAAAGATGGCTATCTTGTTGCCACTGCTTTTTTTCTGCGGCTGACCTTGTGGGTTTATGCTGGGATTGATAAGTAAACCATTGACGGGGGTCTCTCTCGGAGGGGTGTTGTTTATTTGTGTCTCGTCTTCGCTATCGTTATTCCAGGGATTGATGCCACTTCTCTTGTTTACTTGGTTTTTTTCGGGATCTACCTCATATTCGGTCTTGTCGTCGTTGTCTTCCAAATCTTCAGCAACAATTACGCCGCCGTTTTTCTGTGTGACAGCCTCGTTTTGTTTATCGTCGAAGGGTCGTTGCTTCACGTCTATGGTGGGCAACCCGAAGAACTCTGGCCGTTGTTCTAACACCTGTCTTGCGGTTTGCGGTCGGTGTTTACGCGCGGGCTGCATAAGCCAAAGCACCATATTACGAAACTCGTTTGAGATGTAGTCTGGATAGCGGAATATCTCAGCACCATTTTCCTCTATATCGCTTACTAAAGGTGGGCGGTTGCCTGTGACGATGAAATACATCGTAGCACCGAGGGCATAGAGGTCTGTCCAGGGGCCGAACTTATCATAGGCCTGTGATATCTGTTCGCCGGGGGCATAGAAGCGCGTGTAGATAATTGCCGTAACGCTGTGGGAGGCTTCCTGGTCGTCTTGTATTATCTTGCTTGCACCGAAGTCTATCAGTATGGCTTTCCCCTTGCGATTTATCATAATGTTGTGGGGTTTGATGTCAAAGTGATAGATGTTTTTAGAGTGAATATCATCAAGTGCATCAAGCATCTGCTGTAGTATCTGTCGGGCTTCTTGCTCGGAGACCGCGCCGCTTTCTGTCACACGGTCGTATAGCGATATGCCGTCGATGTATTGCATCACGTAATACGATGTGTCGTTCTCTTCAAAGAGGTCGGTGACACTGCACACGTGGTCGCAGTCGCCAAGGTTAGCCATGCGTTGGGCTTCTTTGTGGAACTTGCGGCGTAGTTTCTCAAACTGCTCGGTGTTTAAGGGGTTCGACACAACGACGGTGTGTCCATCTTCGTTGCGGTGCGTCATACCTTTCACAAAGAACTCTTTTACAGCCACTACTTTGTTGCTCAGTTGGGTGTCAAGAGCATAGTACGTTTTGCCAAAGCCGCCACTACTGAGATAGTGGTCTATTTGGTAGCGCCCGTGGAGCAATGTTCCTTGAGGTAATAGCGTGTTGCGCAGGGAATCGGAAGGGTTAAACATGGATGAGTTTTTCTTTTAAGGTTTTATGCGCGCAAAGTTATAGAATAATATAAACTCAAATCGGTCTTTAGGCCGAAAAGTGTTTCTTTTTGTTGTGAGGACTCTCTTTTATGGCTTAGTATTTTCAGAACAATTGGATTGCTTATGAAGCATCTTTGAAAACAAAAGAAAGTTCACTGCGTTTGGCTTTTCTTTTTCTTTCCAAACAGTTCGTTAAGTCCGTTAAAGTTGCGGCCAACGATGATACCGATGCCTTGTGTGGTGAGTGAGTTTTTAGTGAAATAGCGGTCGTTGGTTTCGTTGTAGGCTTTCAGCCTCACGCCGCCGCCCGGGGTGAGCAGATACTGCACGTCAAAGTCGCCTACGAAGTTGCTGTTTTGTCCCGTAACGCTATTGCGATAGCCGAAGTTGCCGTTGATGAGCAGGCGGTTGTTGAGCAGTCGTCCGCCTATCTGTCCTTCCACGCCCACGTCTTCCCAACCGTAACTGCCCGTACTCACATTGGTGCCAAAGGTCCAGTTGCTTTGTCCGATAGCCGATGCGATAAAGTTATTGAGCTGTCCGCTCAAGGTGTTGGAGAGGAAGGAGTTCATGGCATTCTCTCCGATGGAGTGTGTGTTGTCGGTAGAGGCGTAGTCGTAGGTATAGAAGCGTCCTATAGCCAGTAGGTAGAGTACCTGGCGGTTCATCTCTTCGTCGGTGCTGATGAGTGAGCGCACCATTTGTTTCACGTCTTGGCTCACGGTGGGCATATCAAGGTCAAAAGCCACTTTGGGGTCGTTCAGCTGGCCGCTGAAGTTGAGCAGGCAGTTTACGCGCACGCCGTTTTGGCTCACGCCACTGGTGAGGTTGAGGTCGGCGAGTGATGCAGAGGGCACGGTGTAAATAGCTTGCATGTCCATCAATCCGTCAAAGGGTTTGCCGTTAAAAACCACTGTGCCGCCGTCTTGGAAGTGGAAGTCTTTGTGTATAATATCCTGAATGGTCATCTTGTAGATGCCCGATGCCACGGTATAGGTGCCGAAGAGGTTGAACTGTCCTTTGTTGTAGTAGGTGGCGCGCAGCGGTCCGCTGCCACGTACCACGATGTTGTCGCCCGTTTTTTCGTCCATCACCACGGTGAGCGGCACATCGGGGTGCATCTCCAGGTTAAGGTTCATATATACGTCGCTACTGCTCTCGTGTCGGTTTTTGTTCAACTCATCGGTGAGCGATTTCCCGCTGCCGAGGGTGGGAGCGGGGCGTATGTGTAGCAGTGTGCTGGTGGTATAGTCCTCGGGTAGGTCAACGTGGTAGATAAAGTCGCTCCCCGCCTCGGGGCGTACGTCTATGTTGCAGTCCAAGCGTCCGGGCTCGCCAGTGATACCGACGTGTCCCGAGGCCAGTGCATGGGACGAAAAGGTGAGGTCGCTGGTGCGTTGCCGGTCATAGATAAGACAGTGGTTGAGGTCGAAATGAAATTCATAGCGGAAGTTCCCGAGGAAATGGTGGTTGACACTGCCGCTGGCTTGTGCTGTGCCGCCTTCTTTGTCGCGCACGCGGCCGGAGAGGATATTGATGTGTCCGGGTGTCATCTTCACGTGTGTAGAGTCCACGTTGTAGGTGGTGCCTAAGACAGGAAGCCCACCAGAAATGTCGGCCACTACATCGCCAGCGAGTTGCAGTTCCTTAAATGGGCCGTAAAGCCGTGTGTGGCCAGTGGCTCGTCCGCTGATGTTGTGAAGTATGCCGCCGATGTATGGACGTAGGAACTCCAGGTTCGTTCGGCGGCTGTTTATGTCGAGGTCTAAACGTCCTTCTTTAGGCAGGATGATGCCTGCTACTAATGTTCGTCCGTGGGGCATATCCAGGATGTCGGCATTAAGTGCCACGGTCATTTCCTTAAGGTCTATTTCGCCGCCGATATCGGCTTGTCCGAGTGGTCCGTTGTTGATGCTGAAATTGCTGATGTTTAATCGCGCCCTTACGACGGGCCGGTTGTCAACAAAGGTAAGCACGGTGTGGCCATCGGCAATGCCTGCGAAATTGACGGGATGGAACTTGAGCAGATCGAAGATGTATTCCAGATCCACGCCGCGCAAATCGGCGGAGATGCTGTCGGGGCTGCCGGCGCTGAATGTGCCGTCGGCAGCGATATGTCCACGCTCGTGTTCCACTAAGAGACGGTTTACTACTAAGGTGTCGCCGCCCCATATAACGTTGCCGCCTACTACGTTCCACACACTGTCTTTGAAGTACACCTCAGTGGGTTGTAACTCGGTGAGCATGCGGACGCTGTGTTCGTTGAGTGCGCGTGTCTCGGCGGAAAGCTCGCCACGAAAGTTGCCATAGGCATCGCGCCACGACAGGGTGGTGCCTATTTTGCCTTCTAAAGTCTGTGCGCTGGCGGCCAATTCCATTTGCATACCCGCCAGTTCTTTCTGTGTGTGCAGCAATAGTGAGAACTCCTCGCCTTCTCCTTGCAGAAAAGCATTAACGTGGCTAAAGCCTTGGTTGTCGTAGGATATGGTGTCGGCACTGAGTGTTATCTCGGTGCGTCCTCCGCTTTCTGCCAGATGCCCGTCGAGGCTTATTCCTGCGGGGGCAGAGATTGGCAGATGGAGCAGCTCGCTGAATAGTTTGTCGTTAGAGATGTTGGCATAAATATCCCACGAGGCGTCCGCGCCTACTGGCGTTTCATCCTCGGAGGTGATAAATCGTTGTGCTATTTGTGGCAAGGCGCGTTGTAGCGTTCCTATGGCGGCTTGCTTCAGACGGGCTATGTTGAGTGGGCCGTTGAGTGTGATGTCGCCGTAGGGCGTATGTAGGTCTACGTCGTGGCCTTGCCCGCTCTGTTGAATGTTTAGGGCTATGTCTTCTTGGTGCAAGTCCATTCCGCCGCCTGTTACCGAAACGTTGGTGAGTGTCGCCTGTCCGTTGAGTGTGGCGAGTTGTGCGAGGCCATCGGCTTGTACGGCTCCGTTGAGGCTTATCGTTAGTTCTGCCGGGCTGTCTATGCCCCAGGCGGCGGGTACAAATCGTTGTATGTTGCCTATCCAGTCTATGTGTGTCGGTGTGCCGTTGGAGAATGCGCACGTGAGCCGTCCGTTGAGGGCGGCGGTGGACTCGGTGGAAGCGAGGTTGAGGGCTACGTGGGTGCGGTCGGCGTGGCCCGAGGCTTTGATGTCGTTAATCAGCCGTCCTTTGTAAAGGGCTTGTATGAGGTGAATAGCCCCGTCAAAGGCTTGGGGCTGGCTGTCGTGCATACCGATTGTCCCGTCTATGGTGGCTGTGAGGGAGGCTGGCAGATTGGCTTGTTGTAATAGGCTTGCCAGCTGCACATTGCTGAGATAGATTCGTGCTTTGGCTTGTTGTGGCGTATAGCGTGCCTCTCCGCTTAGTGTGCCTTGCGCGGTGGTGAGGATTCCGTTGAAAAGGGCGTCAGCACCTCTTTGCCAAGCGAGTGTGCCTTCATAATTGATGCCGCCCAATCGATTGAGCATATCGGGCAGAGGGGCGTTGCCGATGGCTTGTATCGCTTGTGAAACAGAGGCTACGTTGGTGGCTAAGCGTTCGCTGTGTACCACCACGTGGTTAATGCCTGCGGCGTTACGATCTATTTGAATGTCGCCACGGAATGTCGCTACCGGGTTGTCGGCACTGACATCGGCCTGACGAAGCGTGAGGCGCGACGGGCTGATGTCGAAAGCCGTGGAGACGTGTAGAGTGGTATGGAGCGGAGAGAGTGACGGAACGAGCGGGGCAAGGTCGTTGCTGTTAACTACGGCATCGGCCAGAGTACCGCCGGTGCGAAGCGTGCCTAAGAAGTCCGACGGCTGAAAGGCCAAAGTCAATACCGGCAATGCCACGTGGGAGTGGGGGAGGCGTAGGTCGAGATCTTGCAGTTTCAGGCCGCCTTTGTAGAGCCACATCTCCGTGCGCAGGTTGTTAACAAGCAGTCCGCTGCGTTCCTCAAACGACAACTCGCGCACTTGTACGTGTAGCAGGCTGTCGGTAAGTGTCGGCAGGGAGGCCGCGAGCGATAGGTTTCTTACATTGATGTGGCTTGTGTTGAACACACCGCTTGTAGCGGCAGGCAAATCGTAGCGGTCGTAGCAGACATCAAAGCGGCGCACCACTAACTGGCTGATACGTACATCGGTGGGGCGTGAAGGTTCTGCTTTTCCCTTAAAGGCGTCGAGTAGAAATTGGTAGTTGGCGGCGGTGTCGGCGTGTTGTTGATAAAGCCTTGCTGCGCCATCGAGCAAGGCTACGGAGCGTAGCCGCACGGCTCCTGTGTTGAGCAAGTCGCCGAGGGCGATAGTGCCGTTGACTACTGCAGCGTGTAGCATCAGCGTGTCGGCACGGTCGTAGAGTGCCACGTCGGAAAGGCGGACGTGTCCGGGCAGGCCGAGCCGTGCCGCGCCTATCTCCACGCGCGCTCCGAGGTGTTCGGACAGCCGTGCAGATAATACGTCGGCCAAATGGTGCTGGCCCCGGGGGGTGTCCAAATAGAGGCAAAGTGCGACGTAGCCCCCGACAAGGAGCACGAACAAAAGGCGGATTATGTGGCGTAGAAGTCTGATAGGCGGGGCTTTCTTCTTCCGTGCGGCGGGAGGCCGTGTGAAATCCTTTTGCGGGCAAAAATACAAAAAGATATGCAACTATTTCATATCTTTGCGCGCTGAAACACAAAACCGCAACAAAACCGCAACAAAACCGCAATGAACTTCGTAGAAGAACTCACTTGGCGTGGTATGGTGCATCAGATGATGCCCGGCACGTCGGAACAACTCCAGAAAGAACAAACTACGGCCTATGTCGGCATAGACCCTACAGCCGACAGCCTACATATCGGCCATCTTTGCTCGGTGATGATACTCCGGCATTTTCAGCGCTGTGGCCACAAGCCGCTCGCCCTCGTCGGCGGAGCCACGGGAATGATAGGCGACCCGAGCGGTAAGAGCCAAGAACGCAACTTGCTCACGCCCGAGATTCTTGAGCACAACAAGGCGTGCATCAAAACGCAGTTGGCTAAGTTCCTCGACTTCGACAGCACCCTGTCCAATGGTGCTGAGTTGGTGGACAACTACGAATGGATGAAAAACTACGGGTTTCTTGACTTCGTGCGCGAAGTAGGTAAGCACATCACGGTGAACTATATGATGGCGAAAGACAGCGTGAAGAAACGTCTTAATGGCGAGGCGAGCGACGGCCTGAGTTTCACGGAGTTCTCCTACCAACTCCTACAAGGCTACGACTTCCTCCATCTCTATCGCACCAAGAACTGTAAACTGCAAATGGGTGGTAGCGATCAGTGGGGAAATATCACCACTGGCACAGAACTTATCCGCCGCACGCTCGGCCCCGAGGCGCAGGCCTACGCCCTTACTTGTCCGTTGATAACGAAAGCCGACGGACGCAAGTTCGGCAAAACGGAGCAAGGCAACGTTTGGCTGGATCCCGCGCGCACCACGCCGTATCGTTTTTATCAGTTCTGGCTCAATGTGGCCGACGACGAAGCCGCGCGCTATATCAAGATTTTTACATCGCTCACGCGCGAAGAAATAGATGCGCTTATAGCAGAGCAGCAGGCAGACCCCGCACGTCGGACACTCCAAAAACGACTGGGGCAGGAGGTGACTACAATGGTGCACTCGCGTGAGGCCTACGAGGATGCCGTGGAGGCTTCGAATATCCTCTTCGGCAAAGCCACGAAAGACAGCCTCCTGCATCTTGACGAGGCTACGCTGTTGCAAGTGTTTGAAGGCGTGCCGCAGTTTGAACTGGATAAGGATGCTGTCCTCGGGCAAAAGGCCGTTGACGTGTTGGCAGAGAAGACGGCTTGTTTTGCCTCCAAGGGAGAGATGCGCAAACTCACACAAGGGGGCGGCGTAAGCATCAACAAAGAAAAACTCTTGCAGTTTGACCGCCTCATAGACGACAACGACCTCTTAGGCGGGAAGTATCTGCTCGTGCAACGCGGAAAGAAAAACTATTTCCTCATTACCGTGCATTAACCCGCTCCGAAAAAATGCGCGCCATGGCTTAGCAACAATTTTCGCAATTTTGCACGAAAGAAAATTGTCGGAGAAATGAAACCCCATATATGGTGCAGGAAAACCCGCTATCCGACACAGAAAAAACGAAAAAGCCTTGCCAAAAAATCGGCGAGGCTTTTCGTTTTTCCTTAGTCCGATTGATTCTAAAATCAAAGGCTTTGATTTTAAAATCAAGCCGATTGATTTTAAAATCAAAGCACTCGAGTTTTAAATCCCTCGGACTACGTTTGAACACGGTCGGACTATCATTGTAATAGGTGGGACACCAATATAAAGATCAAGTACATTTTTCATCTCTTAATTTGCCCGATAACAGATAATAACCGAGAAGTGGCGAAAGCGCACAAAAAATCGCTTTCCCTATGCGTATTTTTGGTGGGAAAAAGAGAAATACCTACATTTGCCCACTGCAAAACGAAAAGAGACGGTTTTCCTATGTGGCGTTCAGTTTTGAAAATCCTGCTTCCCTTTGGCCTCGGTGCGGCAATCCTTTGGTGGATGTATCGCGGCGAGGACTTCGCGCAGTTGTGGCGTGTGGTGACCGGCGAGATGAAATGGGGCTGGATGCTCTTCTCTTTCGTCTTCGGTATTTTGGCTATGGTGGTGCGAGCGGTGCGCTGGCGTATGACACTTGAGCCGTTGGACGAAACGCCGCGCTTACGCACAGCCATCGATGCCGTGTTTCTTTCCTATGGTGCCAGCCTCGTGCTGCCACGCATCGGTGAGGTGTTGCGCTGTGGCACGTTGAAGCGCGTTGACGGCATATCGTTCTCAAAAGCCATAGGAACTGTATTCACCGAGCGTATAGTGGACAGCCTGCTTATAATACTACTTACCTTTCTCTCCCTTCTTTCGCAGTTGCCCGTGTTCCTCCATTTCCTCCACACCACCGGCATCACGCCAGCGGCACTCGTGGGACGCTTCACACAGACGGGCTATCTCGTCACCGCCGTTTGTTTGTTGGCACTCGTGATAGGACTGGTGTTTTTGTTCTCGCGCTACGCCGTGATGCGCAAGGGGCACGACCTGCTACGCGATGTGAAGGATGGCATCCTCTCCCTGCGCCGCGTGAAGCACCAAACCCTCTACTGGGCTTTGTCCGTCGGCGTGTGGCTCTGCTATTTCTTACATTTCTACCTGGCGTTCTTTTGTTTTAGCGAGACGGCCGCTTTTTCGCTACTTGCTGCGTTCTTGGTGTTCTGCGTCGGCACGTTTGCCGTACTCGTTCCTACGCCCAACGGTGCCGGGCCGTGGCACTTTGCCGTAAAAACAATGTTAGTAATATACGGTGTGGCCGAGGCTCCCGCCGTGATGTTCGCCCTCGTGGTACATACCGTGCAAACCCTCCTCGTTGCAGTACTCGGCATCGCGGCATGGGCAGACCTCAACCTAATACCCAAGAAACAATAACTATTGCTCCACCGTGTATTTCAATCGTTTCTTAACAAACAATACTAATCACTAAATAACTTAACAACTATTATGTCAGAAATCAGCAAACTTCAGCCCCAAGCCATCTGGGAAAACTTCGACAAACTCTGTGCCGTCCCCCATCCCAGCGGACATTTGGATAAGATACAACATTTCTTGCTCCAGTGGGCTGCCGAGCGCGGCATAGAAGCCTTTAAGGATGCTGGCGAGAACATCGTGATGCGCAAGCCCGCCACACCCGGTATGGAAAACCGCAAAGTCGTGACTATGCAGGCTCACATGGATATGGTGCCGCAAAAAGCCAAGGACTCCTCCCACAATTTTGAGACCGACCCTATCCAACCTTATATTGACGGCGAGTGGGTGAAAGCCCGCGGCACCACACTCGGTAGCGACGACGGTATGGGTGTGGCCACTATTATGGCCGTGATGGAGGACGACGAATTACCACACGGCCCCATAGAAGGCTTTATCACCGCCGACGAGGAGACCACGATGTACGGTGTGAATCACATGGTGCCCGGCACGCTCCACGGTGACTATCTGATGAACCTCGACAACGAGACCGAGGGCGAGTTCGTCATAGGCAGCGCGGGCGGCATAAACCTCACCGCCGAGCGCGACTATACGCCCGAAAAGCCGCAGGCCGATGCCGCAGTGCAAATCGTGTTGCAAGGCTTGAAAGGCGGCCACAGCGGGTTGGAAATCAACGAGGGGCGCGCCAACGCCAACAAACTCCTGGCACGCGTGGTGCGCAAAGCCATTGCCGACCTCGGAGCAGAACTTGCTACGTGGGTGGGCGGCAATATGCGCAACGCCATCCCTAACAACGCCGAGGTGGTGCTCGCTGTTCCTGCCAACAAGGTGGCGCAACTACAAGCCGATGTCAATGCTTGGGCCGACATCTTTCGGGCAGAATACGAGGGCATAGAGGACGGCATACGCCTTGAAGCCACCGAGGTGGCCGTACCCGAGGAGCGTATGCCCGTGAAGGTGCAAGACCAAATCGTTTGTGCCATTGGTGCTTGCCACAATGGTGTGCTGCGCTTCATCCCCGGCATAGGCGACATTGTAGAAACCTCTTCCAACCTCGCTATCGTGGAGATAGGCGGCGGCAAAGTATTCATCAAAGACCTCATACGCTCCTCTATGCGCTCGCAACGCGAATATCTGGAGGAGGTACTCACCAGTTGTTTCCAGCTCGCCGAGATGAGCGTAGAGGTGGGCGGCGCATACACCGAGTGGCAACCCGCGTTGAAGAACGAGATGGTTGACCTGATGCGCAACGTATATAGAGATATGTACGGCCAAGAGGCTAAGGTGCAAGTGGTACACGCCGGCTTGGAGTGTAGCATTATCGGCGCGATGTATCCCAAGATGGACATCGTGAGTTTCGGCCCCACACTACGTAGCCCCCATACGCCCAACGAACGCTGCCTCATCAGCACCGTAGGTAAGTACTACGACTTTGTGAAAGAGGTGTTAAAGAGAGTTCCTGTGAAATAATCCTAAACAGTTAAGGTGGGAATTAACAGAACCTCACCTTAATAAACCCATCTTAATTAAATCTCCCTCCCTTCCTATGCAAGACTATTTCTTTGTTGACAAAAACCAGCAGCAGGCCGGGCCTATCACCCCGCAACAATTTGGTGCAGCTGGAGTTACCGCCGAGACACTCGTGTGGTGTCAAGGTATGGCCGAATGGACACCCGCCGGTCAAAGGCCCGAGTTACTCCCGTTTGTAAGTACTGAGAACTTTGACAATACCGTGCGGAGTGCTATCACCACACAGAGTACCGGCGAAGAAGTGCCCACAGAGTCCACACGCGACACCACAAACCCCGTCAAACCTTTACCCGGTATAGCTACACCAGATGCCAGTGCCGAGCCTGTTAGCCAAAATGCGCAGTACGCAACTTCTTCTGCGCACCAAGGCAAAGTAAAAAACGTTCCTAACTATCTTTGGCTCGCCGTCTTATCTGTGTTGTTTATGGCAAACCCGCTCGGCATCTTCGCTGTCCACCACGCCGCAAAGGTTGACTTCAACGTCCTACAAGGCAACACCACAGAGGCATTGCGACACTCCGGCTTGGCAATGCGATGGAGTTTCATAGCACTTATCATCTCCTTGATTTGCTTTATCCTGCTCGTTTCTACCTTTGGTAGCACACTGGCCGCTTATCTCAGCGAGAACTACGAATTTATCTGGTAAGAAGATTTCATGTCTTTCTGACGCATACTTTTTCAACCCCGGTATTACGGTTTAATCACTCACTAAACAAACTTTCAAACGCGATGAACAAGAAATTTATTTGCACCGTGTGCGGCTACGTACACGAAGGACCAGAAGCTCCTGAAAAATGTCCTATCTGCGGTGTCCCCGCCAGCAAGTTTAAGGAAATGGAGACCGACTCTCTGCAATTCGTCTCCGAGCACGTCGTAGGCGTGGCTAAGGGCTGCGACGACGAAATGATAAGCGACCTCAACAACCATTTCCTTGGCGAGTGCGGCGAGGTGGGTATGTATCTCGCTATGAGCCGTCAGGCCGACCGCGAGGGCTATCCCGAAGTGGCTGAGGCGTTTAAGCGCTACGCCTGGGAAGAGGCTGAGCACGCCGCTAAGTTTGCCGAGCTGCTCGGTGATGTGGTGTGGGATACCAAGACAAATCTTGAAAAGCGTATGGCTGCTGAGGCCGGTGCTTGCGAAGACAAGACGCGTATCGCCAAGCGTGCTAAGGCTCTCAACCTCGATGCCATTCACGACACCGTTCACGAAATGGCACGCGACGAGGCACGCCACGGACAAGGCTTCCAAGGTCTTTACAACCGTTATTTCAAGAAGTAAATACCCCCGCGTACAGCAAGGCCCGCGGTAGTCTTGCTCCTATGCTCGGCGGGAAGCACTCCACAAGCGTGCTTCCCGCCGAGGTGTGTTATTGTCTGGGAAAGAAACACTGCCAAAAAAAGGTCGGACGCTTTCGATACACTCTACATCGGTTGTGAACACTCCCCCAGCAAAGTACAGCACTGCCGACTACGAGCGATTTCTAACTAAACTCGACAATTGAGGCTCATTTTCTTCTTTTGTATAAACAAACGATATATCTTTGCACTTCCAAAACGGTGGCGTTTGGCTACTAAAATGGAAGTAAAACAAATTGTATGGTTGCTATCATAGAACGTAAACAACTACTTGAAGAACTCATCGGTAAACAGTGGAACGGTAAGGTAAAAATCATAACTGGCATAAGGCGGTGTGGTAAATCTTTCTTGCTTTCTACTTTGTATAAGAATTATCTTTTGAAAGAGGGTGTCTCTGAGGATAATATCATAGAAATAGCATTGGATAAGGATGAACATTCTTCTTATCGCAATCCACGTGTGCTTTCTGCTTATGTCAAAGAAAAGACGAACGAACGTCGTCAGAGGTATTACGTCTTTATAGACGAAATCCAGTTGTCGTATAAAGTCAAGAATACCGATTTGGATGAACGTTCTGTGCCGGAAGAAGACAGGGAACTGCTTTATACGACTTTTTATGATGTCCTAAATGATTTGCGGATGCAGGACAATCTGGACATCTATGTGACTGGTTCAAACTCCAAGATGCTCTCGAAGGACATCGTTACCAACTTCCGCGACCGTGGGTCGGAAGTGAAAGTCTTTCCGCTTTCATTCAGGGAGTTTTACGCTATGGGAAATATGGACAAGACGGATGCTTTTGAAGAATATCTTGAATATGGTGGGATGCCGCTGGCAGTCTTGGAGAAGAATGAAGCGGAAAAGCGGAAATACCTCATAGGCCTTTTCAATAATGTCTATTTGAAAGACATCGTGGAGCGTTATAATCTCAAAGACGACATTGTGCTTGACGCTTTGGTGAATGCGCTGTCTTCCGCTGTCGGTTCCTTGACCAATCCTACTAAACTTGCTAATACTGCAAGTTCGCTTATGGGAAAGAACACTTCCAACCATACCGTCAAGAACTATCTGGACTTTCTGGAAGATGCTTTCTTATTCGTCTCTGCAAGCAGGTATGACATTAAGGGCAAGCACTATTTTGACAGTATAAAGAAATACTATGCGATGGACTTGGGACTTAGAAATGCCAAACTGAATTTCAGACAGCAGGAAAGGTCGCATCTGATGGAAAACTTGATATTCATAGAATTGCTTCGCTTGGGTTATAGTGTGGACGTGGGAGTTGTTGAAGTCAGAAAGTTGGTTGATGGGAAAAGAGTAGCCTCGCAGTATGAAATAGACTTTGTGATAAATACTACGCGGCAAAAAATCTATATCCAGTCTGCTCTGAATGTAGATACCCCTGAAAAGAAGGAGCAAGAGACTTTTTCAATGAAGAATACCGGAGATTCTTTCCGTAAAATTGTTTTGCTTGATGGCAACCGTAAGCCTTGGACAGATGATGATGGCATAACTTATGTTGGGGTAATCCCTTTTCTCTTGGGAGACATTGATATTGAAAAAACATAACCCCCCCGCGTACAGTAAGGCTCGCGGTAGTCTTGCTCCTATGCTCGGCGGGAAGCACCCTTGTGGAGTGCTTCCCGCCGAGGTGCGTTATTGTCTGGGAAAGAACGGGACACGGACAAAAAAGGTCGGACTGATTTTGAAATCAATCCGACCTTTTTTATAGTGTAAGGTTTGTTTTTAGTGGGTTATTCGCCCGGATATCCGTCGTCCCAGACAAACGATTCGTGGGCACCGACATCGTATATATATCCTTCGGTTAGGCCGTATGCGCCTTCGATGTGGAACTCAGGGCCTTCGTTGTAGAAGTTGGCTCCGTAGGCGGGATGGTACAAAAGTGCTAAATTACCGTAGGAGTTGCTGTAAGTAAGACCGAAGTCGTTCCATACGTGTGGTATGGTGGAGGCGTTGAAGTCTTCGTCTAAGTAGAACTCAAAGGGATAGGAGCCAGATACTTCCTCTGGGTCGAGTGCTGCCCAAGGGCTCATGGCGCGATAGAGGCCATTTGCTTCTTTGGCTTTTTGTATCTCTACACGTCCGGTGGCTTCAAGCAGGTCGGATGTCCAGAGGCAGGAGCCTGCGGCTTCCCAAGTGTAGTCTTTTACGATGCAGACTTCGCAGACTATGCACTTAACATCATCATCATTGAGTGGTAAATTGCTGGCTGACACGAGTGTTTTCGGAATATTTATTTCCACATTGTATTCAGAGCCTATCTCCATGTCATCGCTGAGGTTTATCTTCAAGTAGCCGTCGGCGTAGCCTTCTTCAAAGATGATTTGTTCGTCAACGGTAAGAGCTTCATCGTCAACAATAACGAAAACGCGCGAGGAGTCAATATCTTCGGGGTCAAATGTTTCCGAGTAATAGTATATGTCAACGGGAATTTCCAATCGCGCATCGGCGTTGGAACGCCTCAGTTGCACAGGAAACACTGTTTGGTCGGCGGGGACAACAACGCTTATCTCGTCTTGCATTAAGGATATCTCAGTGCCGTATTCGTTGTTGATGCCAGGCTTATATTCTGTCCAGTAGCCGTCGTCGGAGCAGGCTGTGAGTCCTACCGATAACAGTAGTAAAAGTAAGAATGATTTATAGCATTTCATAGTTTTCTTGAGGATTAAACGGTGAATGATGGTGGGATTTCTTTTGGGAGAACGCGGAGGCCTGGATATTTAGGGCATTTCCTGAGTTTCTGGATGCTCCGCTCTCTCCCTTTAGAAAATCTTCAAGCCTCTATTTATTCCACAGACTGGGGCTGATTGCCTATTGTGTTATTGTCTTCTTCGCTAATCATAGGGTTAGCCTGTATCTCGGCGTTGGGAATAGGATAGATGAGTATGGGGTCGTCGGGCATGATAAGGAAGGTCTGTACTCCGAAGCCTCCGCCGCGTCGGTCAATGGGTTTGCCGAGGCGCAGGATATCAAAGTAACTTATTCCCTCGCCCCAGAGTTCTATGCGTCGTTGACGCCATATCTCGTCGATGAGTTCTTCCTGCGTTGAGGCACTCACGGAATAGTCGGGGTTGCGGTAGGTGGCAACGAAATCCTCAAGCGTTTGAGCAGCCTCGGCAATACTGCCTTGCAGGGCTTGCGCCTCGGCCAGAATAAGGTACATCTCCTCTACGCGCATCAGGGGTACGTCGCTCGCGTTGACGCTCGTACCCACCTCGTCTTTGTAGGGGCCGTATTTCACTTGCGTGTAGGGGTCGGCACCATAGACATATTCCATATATCCGCCTGGAATTAAAGTTTCGCTCTCCTCGTCATAGTAGCCGTTTTGTGCATCCACCTCAAGCAGGTTGGCCGAGATACCGTTCTCGTCAAGGAACCAGCCCTTGCGTACATCGGTAGGCTCTATGCTCTCGTAGAGTGCGGCGTTGATGCGTCGCCACATACCCACTGCCGTGGCATAGCCGTAGGAGAAACTACCCATAAACGAGGGGAAGTTGCAAATTACGGTCTGTACCAAGTCGTCGGTCTCTTCGTTTTTGATGCCCCACATCCAGTTGTGGCAGTCGAAACTGTTGAAGCCGGGCTTCTTCACCTCGTTAACCGCCATAGGCGATGCGGACGTGGCGGCGATGGCTTTCTCGGCATACTCGGCGGCCTTTGCTGCGTTGTACATCGTGAGGTAAACACGGGCTAACAAACCATATACTACAGCCGCGTCAACAGCGCGTTTGTCGCTGCGCACCACGCTTGTTTCCTCAAGCAGTTTCTCGGCATCGGTGAGGTCGGCAAGGATAAGGTCGTACACCTCGCTCACAGTGCTACGCGGGGCTCCATTTTGTGCCACGTCGTCGGCGTTCTCTTCGGTCACGATAGGCACAGCGGGCGACGTTTCGTGTCCTTTGTAATTGTACTGATAGAGTTGCACGAGGTTAAAGTAGTCAAAGGCGCGGATAGCCAGTGCGTTGCCGAGGTTGAATTTTACCATATCGGCATCGGGGGTGTCGGCCAACGCTTCGCGGCTTGACTTGATAATGCCGTTTGCGGTGAAGATCTGGTTGTAGAACGTGCGCCAGAACATAAGGGTAGCCTGGCTAGTAACTAAGTTATCAGAGAACCTCAGTGGGGCACTATACCAGTTGTAACCAGAGTTTGCTGCCACGAGGTCTATTCCGCGCGCATCAAGCCAGAGCATCACAGAGGCGTAGCCGTAGTCGTTTTGGTAGTCTTCTCCCATAGTATTTCCATACTGGTTGAAGAGTGCCGTGGCACCCGAATTCACCACGTCGGCACCAGCTTTGCGTTGCGACTCGGTAATCGTGCTACCGAGCGGCTCGGTGTCAAGGTCGGTACACCCTACGAGCAGAGAACCCACCGCCACGACAGCCAGTGCTATTATATATTGTTTGAGTATCATAGTAGGAATAGGTATTTACTTAAAGTTTTTACAGAGAGTAGAAGTTCGTGCTTAGAACGTCACCTTGATGCCGCCAGAGATAGAGCGCAAGGGGCTATACGTAGTCATATCGGCAGCGGTGAAACTCATACGTGGGTCAAGACCTTTGCGTGCCGACCAAAGTGCAACGTTTTCCGCTGTGAAATAGAGTCGCAACGTGTTGATGCGTATGCGCTTGGTGAGTGTGGTGGGGAAGGTGTAGCCAATGGTGATGTTGTTGATGGCAAAATAGTTGGAACTAACGAGCCAGCGGTCGCTTGTTCTGTTCTGATAGTTATTTTCGTCACCGAGATCCAGGCGTGGCACGTTGGTGTTGATGTTGGTCGGTGTCCACGCGTTGCGTATATCGGTGTGCCAGTTGTGTCCTATGTTGTCGACGCTGCCGGCGTGCATCAGGTTTTGGTAGCCCTGGTCGTAAATTTTGCCGCCGAGTTGATAAGCCGTGGAGATGCTGAAGTCAAATCCTTTGAAATAGACCGACATAGACAGGCCTCCGTAAACGTCGGCGAGCAAGTCACCCGTGCTTTGGCGGTTGGTGCTGTAGGCAGCAGACCAGTCATGGGTGGCTACTTCTTCGCCGTTTTCTTTCTTCATCCAATAGAGTGCCAGACCATTTGTGCGGTCAACACCGGCGTATTTCACGAGATAGAGTTGATACATCGATTCGCCCTCGCGGAAAATACGACTCCCGCTGATGAGTTCACCTTGAAGTTCGGAGGCCAACTTGATGACTTTGTTCTTAAGGAACGTAGCGTTCATATTGGCCGTCCAGCGGAAGTCCTCGGTGTCGATGAAGTTGAAGTTGAAGTCCAGTTCCAGGCCGCTGTTGCGCATTGAGCCGATGTTCATCGGGATAGAGGAGTAGCCGTTGATGTTGCTTACGGGTTTATTGTAAAGCATATCCTCGGTTTGCCGGCTGAAGAACTCCACAGATCCCACCAAGAAACTCTTGAAGATACTGAAGTCTATGCCGATGTTGAACGAGTTGCTCTTTTCCCACGTGAGGTCAGGATTGCCTTTATATGACAGCACGCCGTCGCTAAAGACACCGTTAGCACCCTGCATATAGTATTGGTCGGTGTAGGCGTAGTAGTTGCCGATGTCGTCGTTGCCCTGTTGCCCGAACGAGGCTTTGAGTTTCAACATGTCAAGCCAACGGGAGGTGTTCTCCATAAAACTCTCCTTATTGATTTCCCAAGCGGCACTGGCACTCCAGAAGTCACCCCAGCGGTTATTGTGGGCAAAGCGGCTGCTGCCATCACGGCGATAACTGAAACTGGCGAAGTAAGTTTTTGCCAAATCGTAGTTAGCGCGGAAGATGTAACTGCGCAGGGCGTATTCGTTGTAGGAGCCATAGCCGTCGCGCTGGTCAATAGCGTTGCTTACCACCCATACACCAGGTTGGTAGAGGTTTTGACCCCATGCACTCACCACTTCAGTCTCAGCCTTACTCGTTTCGTAGGCGGCGAGCAGGTCAAAACTGTGTTTGCCGAATCCGAACTTATAGTTAGCCATATACTGTTGCATCAACTGGTAGTAGCGCGATTGCCGTTGTGTGGCCGAGCCGCCGTAATTGGCCGTTTGGCCGTAGCGTTTGCTTGAAGCGTCGTGGAGGCGCGTGTTGTCAATGCTCAGGCCGATGCGTGCTGTGAGCGTGAGGCCTTCGAGCGGTGTGATTTCGGCGGCCCACTTGCCGTCGAAGATGTCCATAAGATATTGGCGTGTGGTGTAGAGTAGGTCGCCCATAGGGTTAGACATCGACATCCAGTTGCGGTTGCGTGTGGCAAACTGATAACCCTGGCTCGCACTTACGCCGTAGTCGTAAACCACATTACCCTGGTCGTAAAGCAGCGTGCCGTCGGCATTGCGCACGTACATAGGATAGACGGGAGCAATGTTGTTGGCTACGTAGAAAGCATTTACTGAGGAGGAACTACCGTCCTGTCCATCTGGATACTTACTTTTAGAGTTCGTGTAGGCCATATTGCTGCTCAGGCGTAGCCAAGAACGTACCTGATAGTCTAAGTTCAAGCGTGTGCTTACTCGGTTGAAGCCCGATCCTGAGATGACACCGCCGTCTTCCAGGTAGCCCGCGCTGAAATAGTAGTTGAGGTCGCCACTCGCTCCACTCACGCTGAGGTTGTACTCCTGGCGCAGTTCGTTGGAGAAGGTGCCTTTCTGCCAGTTGTCGGGCGTATAGAAGTGGTAGCCGTCGCTGTAGCCGAGCGTGGCTCCCGGGTTGAGTTTGCCATCTAAGCCGATAAGCGTTTCGCCATCGGGGACGGTGTAGATAGGAAATCCCGTCAATTCTGTGGCAGCGAGTCCTGCATTGTGTGCAGAAAGCATAGTGCCGCCTTTGTTGAAGTATTCGTTGTTATAGCCCGCCTGATAGAGCAATTCCATATACTCGGCGGGGCTGGTGAGTACACTATAGTTCTTTATCTGTCTGGAGTTGCTACCCCATCGTGCATCAAACGTGATACGCGGATCGCCGTTCTTGCCCTTGCGTGTGGTAATAACGATTACGCCGTTTGCGCCGCGTGCGCCATAGAGTGCCGAGGCGGCAGCGTCTTTGAGTACGGTGAGGCTCTCAATGTCCTGTGGGTTGATAGAACTCAGGTCTGTGTTCAACGGCACGCCGTCCACCACGTAGAGCGGTGACGTGCCAGCGTTGATAGAGCCTATGCCGCGCACACGAACCACGGCACTTGTTCCGGGCTGTCCGTTGCTGCTGAGTACTTGTACACCCGCTACGACACCTGACAAAGCTTTCGACACGTCAGATACTTGGCGGTTTTCTATCACATCGGCTTTCATCACACTGGCCGAACCTGTAAAGGTGTTGCGCGTGGTGGTGCCATAAGCCACTACGATGGCTTCGTCAAGCGCACTCTCGCTGTATTCCATCAGCACGTGCACAAATTCTTTTACTGCGACATCCTGCT
Source organism: uncultured Prevotellaceae bacterium (assembly GCA_937877625.1). Lineage (GTDB taxonomy): Bacteria > Bacteroidota > Bacteroidia > Bacteroidales > Bacteroidaceae > Alloprevotella. The sequence goes on along the minus strand of CALFJG010000023.1, from coordinate 690 downwards.
TCTTCATGCCAAGACCGCTCACGGTGAGCGTACGTGCCGAGTTGGGTACGGCCTGTAGCACAAAGGTACCATCGGAACCCGTGAATGCGGTGATGTTCGTGCCGCGAACGGTGACCATGGCACCCGAAACAGGCTCTGCGTGGTCGGCGGTGACTACGAGTCCTGTCACGCGCCGCGTCTGAGCTGTCGCCAAGCCAACGCCCAAGGTGAGCGTGGCCAACAAAAGCATCAATTTCTGTTTCATGTTGCTTAGGTTTTGATGAATATAAAATGAATGTCTTTTCTCTTTGTTTTGCTATTTTAAGAAAGGCACTACTTTCCTAAGAAAACAAAACCCCGCCGCTACTCCATATTATATATATAAGGAAGCGGGCGTTGACTCTTCGCTGGCGTAAACCACTGTCCCAGCACGAGCCGCTGACTGCCCCCGGGCTGCTCCAAAATATCGTTCCTTAAAATGGAACAGGCCGAGAAGCGTCTGCGCAAAAGTAGAGTTTTGGCGGCTTTTCGCCGCCGTTTTGTAAAAATAACTTAAAAAATGAAAGCCAAAACCGCCAAAGTGTTTCATTTTGTTAAACGCGCTTTACAAACGCGAACAAGTTTTAACGTTTTTTGTGCTATTTCGTTCTATTGCCGTCCGCTAAACCGTGCAAACGCATCAAATCTCTGAAAGTAAGACCCTCGCAGTTG
>CALFJG010000022.1 GCA_937877625.1 uncultured Prevotellaceae bacterium | reverse complement strand
TGTAGTTGCGGCAGGCCATCTGCCCCTGGGAGAAGTCCCTGGTGCCTTTTGGTATAGTGGTGTTATATTTTGGCATTGATTTACAATTAGTTACAAGGTTAATTTTGCGTTTGCTGAAAATTTGCTGCTTACGGTTGTGGCCGGTAGTTTATCGGCCGGGTGGTTTCAAAGGCTGTTGCGCCGTCGCCGGTTAGCAGCATACCGTCTGCGTTTGCAGTAAAATAGGCCGTTTCCGGGAAATGAGCATAAATTGTAATCCTGGCGGTAGCGGTTTCGTAGGCGTAGGTATAATCCGGCCAGCTGCCTTTTGTCGCCCACCCATCTAGTATGCCAAGCCCGGTTACTTCCGCGCTTTGGCATTTACCGCCATTTAAGGTTATTGCTTCAATTAACGCGGTTTCCTGCGCGGCGTAACGCCCGGACTGCGGGCCGTCTTCTTTCGTACAGGCCGCCAGCCCTACCAGGGCGACGGCCAGCAGTGCAGCTATCCTTTTCATAGTTTCGCTATAAGCTGGGCTATCTGCCTGTCCTTTTCCTCAATGATAGACAGGAAGCGGTTAATTACGTCTGCGTCGTTTTTTACGCCCACGTTTTCGCCGTTGATATTGTTATAGTATTCCGATGCTGGCTGCCTGGTATCCGTACCGCGCAGCAGCCAGTCTGCCGACACGTCCGGGCAAATAGCGAGTATCCGCAGCAGGGTATCAAGGGTAATGCCGGCGCTGTGGCTTAGCTGCCGGTTCAGACGCTTTTGGGCTGCCGCGTCCCCGGCGGCTAAGGCGTTTTCGGTAATTTTCCTTTCGGTTAGCAGCTGGGCCACCCGGCCGCGCACCGCATTTTCCAATTTTTCTTTATCCATTTTAGACGCTTCTAAGGCCGATTTACTCGAAATCGACTAAATTTTTTCAAAAAAGTTTTGGATATTACCCGAAAACGTCTAACTTTGCAACCAACAAACCAACCAACGAAGAAAGGCAAAAGGAAAGACTGCTACCGGGTAAGCAGCAAAACCAAATAACAAATCCTACTGCAAAGGTAGCAGTTTTTTCCGATTGCCAACCAACCAAACAAGTTTTTTAGCACTTATGGCAGAAACAAACGAAAAAATTACCCGCGACCGTCTAAGAGCAATGCGAGACGGCGAGACTATTACGGTGGCCTGCGCGAACGGCTACGCCCTGGAAAGCCAGCGCAATACTGTGTACGCTTTCCAGCGTCTGGAAAAATGCCGCTTTACCTGCAAGGTGGACGGCTTGACACTTTCTGTTACCCGCTTCGACAATAAAGATAAAGCCTTATGAAAAAAGAAGTAATCTACTTTACCCTTATGCTGCTTTGCATCGTGGCCGGTTTTCTTCTTTGGGAAGCTTCGCCCGCTATCGCAGAGAGACTGCACACCGAAACCGACTATACCGACCTTATAGCGTATTCTATGGCCCTGCCGGGTATCGTGTTTTCCGGCCTGTTTAACGAAGCGCACGACGCGCGTAAAAACGCCCAGCTATGAAAGTGCAGCGCCCCGAAGTAATCCCGGACGGATTGTACAACCAGAAGCAGGCAGCCGAACTGCTGGGCGTGGATCGCCACACCGTGGCGGTTTATGAAGCCGCAGGCCAAATTACTTTCAAGTCCCGCAAAGCCGGTGGCCGCAAGGTTACCACTGGCGCAGAAATCCTGCGCTGCTGGGGCGAAATGTACCACCTCTAAAAACCCAAAAGACGGCCGGGCGTATTCCCGGAGACGATAACTGTAAAATCCAATGAAACACCGCAGAACTACTAACGACTATGCCGCAGCCATCGGCATTATCCAAGAGTGCTACGCTAAGAACGGTGGCCAGCCTATGGCCGGAAGCATCCGTACTTACTGCACCCAGACGAACCGGGCCGATATGGCCAGTACCTGTACGGTCGTACACGCCAGCTTAATTAAACTGGGCATCCTGGTTAAGGATAACGGACGGTACCGCTTTACTGACGACCCTACGGCCCACCTGGACGACGTGATTAGCCGCTATTCGACTGACAAAAAAAAGAGCCAGGCGCAGTACGAAGCGTCGCTGGCCAAAGAGCAGCCTAGAGACACCGCCGTAAAACTGCTGGAACGTATCAAGCGCGATACGCAGACCCTGTGCGCTATGGGCTACCAGCAGGACGATAACGGACGGTGGTATAAGGAAACCCGCGAATATCTATAACATTTTTTAATAATCAACATTATGGCAACAATGAGACACGGAACCCACACCGAACACGTGGACAAGAACGGTACCCCGCTGGTGGTAGGCGATAAGCTCCAAAGCGAGACCGGCCAGAACTTTTCAATAGACCGCTACGGCCGTCTGGTGGACGTAGTAGGACACCCGGTAACAAATGCCAAGCCCGCAGACCTGGAATTTGTCTGCCACGCTGACCTGTCCGGACGCAAGCCCAAAACCGCCGCCCAGCCCAAAGCATCTGCCGAGCCGAAACCGGAACAGCCCAAACCGGCGAACAAAAAAAAGCCTGCTGCGCTGTCCGACTTTACGGACGCGGAACTGGCAGCCGAACTTACGGCACGCGGCTATAGCGGCCAGCTGTCCAGGACGAATACCCTAACTATCGGTTAATTCTTAAAATCCCATTAGCAATATGTTAGAAATCCAAGTAAACGTACAGGTAGGCGTAACGCCCGAAGTAGCCGCTATCGCTACCGCCATCCTCAACAAGCGCCCTGCTGCCGTTGAGGCCCCCAAACCCGCTGCCGCACCGGCAGCCGAACCCGAACCGGAAACGCCGACACCTGCCAGACGCGGACGTCCGAAGAAGACCGAAGCCCCGGCAGAACAGGAAGCGCCCGCAGCCCCTGCCGCTGAACCCGCACCCGAAGATACAGGCGATATGCCGGATAGCGTCTATTATCCGCAGGAAGAAGACGTACGCACGGCTATGCACGTAGCCCGCCAGCGTATCGAGGGTGCAGACTACAAGGACAAGCCCAGCGACGACCTGCACCGCGCCGTTACTGACGTCTTCAAGGCCATAGCAAACGAGCTGTCCGGCCAGAAGAAGCCCAGCGCCCTGCCGCAGGAGCTGCGCCAGGCGTTTATCGACGCCAGCCGCACGATCCAGCAGGACGCAGACGGTAAGTTTATCTACACCGTAAACAAGTAGCGCTATGCCCGGCACACACGCACTATTAAGCCCATCCGCCGCCCACCGCTGGCTGAACTGCACCGCTGCACCCCGGCTGGAAGAAAACCAGCCGGACAGCGGCAGCGACTATGCCCGCGAGGGTACATTAGCGCACGCCTACTGTGCGCGGCACCTCAAACAGTACCTGGGCCAGAACACCGACGCCGAAGATAAGGAAATAGCCGAATACTTCGACCAATACCACACCGGCGAAATGGACGAATACACCGACACGTATAAAACTATCGTGCTGGAAAAGTACAACGCCGCCCGCGCCCATACCCCGGACGCCCAGCTGCTGGTAGAAACCCGGCTGGACTTTTCAGAATGGGTACCGGAAGCTTTCGGCACCGGCGACGCGGTTATTATCGCTGACGGCATCCTGGATATTATCGACTTCAAGTACGGCAAGGGCGTGCGGGTGGAAGCAAAGGACAACCCGCAAATGAAGATTTACGCCCTGGGCGCCTACGCCGCTTTCAGCTTCGAGTACAACATAACCCGCGTACGTATGACGATTATACAGCCGCGTTTGGATAACCTTAGCGTAGCGGAAATGAGTATAGAAGACCTTATGGTATGGGCCGACAGTGAGCTGGCCCCGAAAGCCCGCGAAGCCTATGACGGCACCGGCAAACAGGCACCCGGCGAGTGGTGCAAGTTCTGTAAAGTGAAGCACGCCTGCAAGGCCCTGGCTAAAAAGTGTATGGAACCGGCCATAACGAAGCCTAACCCCAACCTGCTTACCCCCGAAGAAATGGCCCGAAACGTACTGCCTATGCTGGACACCGTGGCCACCTGGCTAAAGGGCGTACAGGAATACGCGCTAAGCCAGGCGCTGGCCGGTGTCTCCTATCCCGGCTTTAAGCTGGTGGCTGGACGATCCAACCGCAAGATAACCGACCCTGCCGCCGCTTCCAAAGCGCTGCTGGACGCCGGCTTTGCGGAAGACGCGATTATGAAGCCCCGCGAAATGCGCGGTATTACCGACCTGGAAAAGGTGGTAGGCGCTAAGCGTTTCGGCTCCATCTGCGCCCCCTGGCTGGACAAACCGCAGGGCAAACCCACCCTGGTACCAGAGAGCGACAAACGGCCGCCCTATAACGCAGCTGCCGACGACTTCGCCGGTATCAACGCCAAAGAATAACACGGCCGGGCGTATTCCCGGAGACGATATAACATTAACAGTTTAACAGTAGTTATTATGATTACACCCAAAGTAAACGGTACAAAGGTCGTATTTGGCCCCTGCCGTCTCAGTTACACCCACGTATTTGCCAAGCACAACCCGAACGGCGACGCTGCCGACGGCAAGTACCAGACTAACGTACTTATCCCGAAGTCCGAAAAGGAAACGGTAAAGGCCCTGCGTGATGCTATCGAAGCCGCGAAGCAGGCCGGCATCGTGTCCAAGTGGAGCGGCAAAGAGCCTAAGAAACTGGCCCTGCCGCTGAACGACGGCGACGATAAGGACGACGAGCTGTACGAAGACCACTTCTTTGTAAACGCCAAGTGCAACACCCGCCCCGGCATCGTGGACAGGAACCGGCAGCCCATCGTGGACGAAGAAGAAATGTACAGCGGCGTTTGGGCCATCGTGTCCGTTACGTTTTTCCCCTACGACACCAACGGTAATAAGGGCGTGGCCTGCGGGCTTAACAACCTTATGAAGTGGAAAGACGACGAACACCTGGGCGGACGCGTCAGCGCTCAGACTGACTTCGACGGCGTAGACACCGGCGGCGAAGACGAAGACGACCTGTAGTACCAAACCAGGCGCAGGGCGGCGGCCCCTATTACCCTTAATGTTTAACAAGAATAGTTTTGATTTCCTACTAACCAACCCCAAAACCCTGCGCCTTTTTACCCCTTTAGCAAAATGGAACACAATATAACAGTTACCCCCCCCCAGCTGCACGAACTGATAACAGCCCTGCACCGGAACAAATGCAAGATACAGCAGCGCATACGACACAACGACCGGAAGATGCAGACACCGGAAGAACAGCAACGCTGGGCCGCAGAACCGGCAAGAAAACTATACCTGGAAACTATACAGCAGTGCCGGGCCGAAAGGATACGGACAATAGACGAACTGCTGGCCATCCTGGAACCCCTAAAGGAGAATTAGAAATGGAGAACAAACAGAACGTTATCGAGATCGAGCCGGACGGCATCAAAAAGCACCTTGACAAAGTGCTGCGCGGCTGGGCTAAGCAATACGCGGAAGCTACAAAGAAAGGCCCGCTAAAGTCCAACCCTTACACCCAGCTGCGCGCTGCCGACCGGCTTACCGCTGACTTTATCCTGGACGAAGCGGCACGGATTGAAGCGAAGCAGTCAAAACTATCCAGCGGCCAGCGCGCCGTCGTCTCTACGATAATGAACGACGCTATACGCAGTTTCCTGCGGGCAGAGGGAGAGAAAGCGCGCCAGGCCGACGCTGCGGCCCACAGCAAGCCCGCAGACGAACCCAAAGCACCCCAAGCAAGGAAATCTACCACCGGAAAGAAAACCCCGGCAAAAGCCCTGAAAACCGCCAAAGAATAGACACCGTGAAAGAGTTAGGCATAGACATAGAGACGTACAGCAGCTACGACCTTAAGACCTGCGGCGTATACCGTTACGTCGAAGCGCCGGACTGGTGCATACTGCTGTTTGCCTACGCCGTGGACGGTGGCCCGGTGCAGTGCGTCGATCTGGCCAGCGGCGAAACACTGCCGGAAGACGTGCGCGCCGCGCTCACTGATCCCGCCGTTATAAAGACTGCCTATAACGCTGCTTTCGAACGTGTGAACCTGGGCAAATACCTGGGCCAGCAGTTAGACCCGGCGCAGTGGCGCTGCACTATGGTTAGGGCCGCGCGCCTGGGCCTGCCGCTGCCGCTGGGCCAGTGCGGCGAAGTGCTGCGCCTGGAAGCCGGTAAAATGAAAGAGGGTGCCGCCCTTATACGCCTTTTCTCCACGCCGCGCGTAACCCGCAGGAAAGCTGACGACGCCAGCGCCGGCTTGTTTGAACCGGAAGCAGTAAGCCGCCGCGTGCAGCCGTCCGAATACCCGGAAAAGTGGGCCACTTTCAAGGCGTACAATATCCGCGACGTTGAGGTGGAGCAGGCTATTTTGGCAAAGGTACGCCGTCTGGAAGTACCGGCCTTTGAAGACCAGCTGTACACCGCCGACCAGGAAATTAACGACCGTGGCGTGCTTATCGACCGCCAGCTGGTGGCGAACGCCGAACGCTTCGACACTGAATACAAAGCCCTGCTGGCCCACCAGGCTAAGACCCTTACAGGACTGGACAACCCTAACAGCGCCGCCCAGATTAAACGCTACCTGGCAGACACCACCGGCAGCGCGGTGGAGACGTTAAACAAAAAGGTGCTGGCCGACCTCAAAGATCGGCTGGCCGAATACCCGGACGCGCAGGAACTTATCAACCTGCGCCAGGATATGGCAAAAACCAGCAGCAAGAAATACACGGCTATGCTTAAATGCGTCTGCAATGACGGACGTATACACGGCCTGCTGCAATTCTACGGCGCCGCCAGGACTGGCCGCTGGGCCGGGCGTCTAGTGCAGGTGCAGAACCTGCCGCAAAACCACCTGGTAAGCCTGGACTACGCCCGCAGCCTGGTGCGGCGTGGCGACCTGGAAGAATTTACCGACAATTACAGCAACCCCACGCACGTGCTTAGCGAGCTGATCCGCACGGCTTTTGTGGCAGCGCCCGGCCACGTCTTCCACGTCTGCGACTTTAGCGCCATCGAAGCCCGCGTTATCGCGTGGCTGGCTGGCGAAAACTGGGTGCTGGACGTATTCAAGAAAGGCGGCGATATTTACTGTAGCACCGCTTCCAAAATGTTTGGTGTACCGGTAGAAAAGCACGGCGCTAACGCCGAACTGCGCCAGAAAGGAAAGATAGCCGTACTGGCCCTGGGCTACGGCGGCGGCGTGTCCGCCCTGGAAGCTATGGGCGGCGCCCGCCTGGGCCTTTCGGAAGACGAAGAAAAGGACATAGTAAAACGCTGGCGTGGCTCTAACGACAATATCGTAAAGCTATGGGCCACCCTGGAAGCAGCGGCCGTCAAAGCGATAGAAACCGGCGAAGACGTCCTGGTAAACCGTGGTATCGTAGTGGGCCGCAAATGGGGGATGCTGACTATTACCCTGCCGTCCGGGCGTACGCTGTGTTACCCGCGTGTCTCCATTGGCATAGAGCGTAACGACGGCTGGCGCGGCGACCACGATATTATAGAATATGAGGGCACCAACCAGACTACCAAAAAGTGGGGCAAGATACGCACCTACGGCGGTAAGCTTACCGAAAACGTGGTGCAGGCCATAGCACGCGATATACTGGGCATCGTGATACTGCGCGCCCGCGAAGCCGGCTTGCCCGTGGTCTTCCATATCCACGACGAAATAGTGGTGGAAGCCCAGCCGGGCCAGACACTGGAACAGGTGGAAGCCCTGTTTAGCAAACCTATTGAGTGGTGCCGCGACCTGCCGCTGAAAGGCGCAGGCTACACCACCCCTTATTACCTTAAGGACTAAACCAGTACGATATATGAAGCGAGTAATAAACCTTACCTACGCCGCCATTAGGCGGTACGGCGCCAGACGGTGGAGCGTCTGCCGTGGCGCTATCGAAATAAACACCAATTACGTAGTGTCCGTCAGCCAGTGCGAACTACAGGGCATCTACCGCAACAGCTGCGACCTGCCGTTTATCCTGGAGCTGTCCAACGGCACAAAGCTGCTGGCCTACTTCCATAACTACGGCGCCAGCACTGACGACGAAATGCTGGGCGATCTGGCCGAAGCCGCTAACGCCGCCGTCGATCCGGACGTTTACGGCAAGGTGTCTTTCTATATGCTAAACCAATAAACTCCAAAAATAATTACAGTATGAACCAAAAAGAATTTGACAGCGTACTGCTGTTACTGGCTGGCCAGGGAGACCCGGCAAAGGCCGCACAAATCGCGGGCTATCTGTCCGCTATGGTAACCGACAGCAAGCACCAGGAACCTAAGCAGCCGGAGCAGCCGGAATTACCGGACGGCATCTACCTGGTGTTTGGCGACGGCAAAGCCCCTTTTATCTACGAATTTTACATACCCGGCCAGGTTACAGAAGCCCAGAAGCAGCTCTGCACAGGCGTGGCCGTAAAGCTGGGCGGTAAGTCCATCTGCGTTTCCCTGTTTGATATGGCCCGCGGCGAAGAAATAACGCTGACCGCAAGCAAGGATACCACCGACTGGGACGGATACAAGGACAACGCCCTGGACGCTGGCGCAGACTGGGACGGAAAGGGTAACACGGAACACCTTAAAGCCGTGGGCCTTAATCCGGAAATTAACCTGCTGGGCGGCCAGTTTATACCGTCCGTGGCGCAGTGGCGCTTTATCTGCCTTTTCCGCAAAGAACTTAACCAGGCACTGGCCGAACTGGGCGGCGACGAGCTGACCGGCTGGTACTGGACTTCTACAGAGTACAGCGCGACGTACGCCTGGGGCTTGACCCTTAGCAGCGGTGATATGGGCAGCCTCACTAAGGCCAGCACCAGGAACAGGGTGCGCGCGGTTTCAGCATTTATTTCTTAGTCTTTAGTAGTTAGTCTTTAATCTTTCAAGGCCCGCCATCGGGCGGGCCAAATAAAACCCATTAGCCGTATGAAGATTTTAACTGCATCCCACAGCAAGACCCGCGTAAAGGCGCAGTCTATAAACACCGGGCTGCTGCACAGCCCCGCACACGATGATAGTATGTACGACCCTTTCGTAGACTATCCGATACACTACCAGGTAAAAGTCCAGATTTGCTTACTGTGCTTTATCTGGGTAACCGTATGGAGCGCTACGGTAGACATTGAAGACACCGAAGCGGTAAAAGCCGTAAACAAGCGCGCCGAAGACCTGGCCGATACCCTTAGCTGCACCGGCCTATGAAATCCAAACGTAAGAACGTAGTACAGCTGTCCTTATTCCCTACCATACGGCCCTGCATAGTGGAAGTCTGGCAGGGGGGGGCAGAAAGGTTAAGAAAATGAGAGACCGAAGCAAATATAAACGCTGCGAAAACTGCCTGTTTTGGCGGGTGGATGACGACGAAAACGGCACCTGTGAAGTAATGGACATTATTACCGATGCTGGCCAGTCCGGCTGCATCGACTGGCGCAGCAAGGAAACCGGTAAAGAGTAATGGAAAAAGTATACGACTTTGAGCTGACGCGGCAGGAAATAGACCTGCTGGTAGACGCCCTTACAATCTGCGCAGAGGGCTGGGGCGGTGGCATCGACACCACCGACTGCCTGGCCCTTGCGGCTAAACTTAAAGAAGCGAAGTAATGACACGGAAAAGGAAACATATAGCAACAGGCCATTACGACTGCTGCGGCGAAATGATCTGCCGCCACGACCTGGTAGTAACCAGTACCGGCCAGGCCGCTGTCCTGTGGGTAGGTAATAAATGGATGCTGCGCTACACCGGTGGCGCGGTTGAGGAACTGAACCAGCACGGCGCTGCTGATCTGCGGCGCGTCGCTAAAAGCCCCGCTGCTGCACAGTAGCTGGGGGGGGCTGTAATTATGGCAAAAATTCAATTAAAACACGACTTCGACGTAGATATAGCAACCGCCCATAGCCGGTTATCCAAGAAATGGAAAAACCGTACCTGGAAGTGGAGCGAAATAGTAAGCAAGTGCGCCGACACCAAGCGCACCGGCGAAAGCGTGAAAGAGTACCTAAAGATGAGCCGCGAAGAACAAAGCGACATTAAGGACGTGGGCGGCTTTGTGGGTGGTTACCTGTCCGGTGGCACCCGCAAAACGCCTAATGTAATGTACCGCACGCTGGCCACCCTGGATATAGACTACGGCACGCCGGACGTCTGGGACGACTTCACTATAGCTTACGGCTTCGCGGCTATGCTCTACAGCACGCACAAACACACGGAAGAAAAGCCACGGTACCGGCTGGTATTCCCACTGTCCAGGCAGGTAACCCCGGCCGAATATGAGCCGCTTTGCCGCAGGATAGCCGCAGAAATCGGCATAGAACTTTTCGACATAACCACGTACCAGCTGCCGCGCCTTTTCTACTGGCCCAGCACCAGCCGAGACGGCCAGTACGTCTTCCAGGTGCAAGACGGCCCCGCGTGCGACGTAGATGCTGTGCTGGCAACCTACAAGGACATTAACGACGCCAGCCAGTGGCCCACGTCTTCCAGAGAGGGCGACGCAATCGCCCACGAACTGCGCAAGGCCGGCGACCCGCTGGAAAAACCCGGCCTTATCGGCGCTTTCTGCCGCGCCTACACGATAGAAGACGCTATAGATACTTTCCTACAGGATGCATACGAAAAGACCGCCACGGACGGACGGTACACCTACCGCAAAGGATCGGTGGCCGGCGGCCTGGTGTGCTATGAGGGCAAATTTGCCTACAGCCACCACGAAACCGACCCGGCCAGTATGCAGCTTTGCAACGCCTACGACCTGGTGCGCATACACCTGTTTGGCGTCTATGACGAAGACTGCAAAGTGCAGGATATTTCCCGCCTGCCGTCTTCGCTCAAAATGGCCGATTTTGCCGCCGCCGACGGCCCGGTAAGGCGACTGCTTACCAAAGAGCGCAAAGCGTCCGCAGACGCCGATTTTTACGGCATAGCGGACGGCTACGAAGACGACGCCGACAAAGACCAGGAAGCAGACAAATGGATGGAAGCTTTGGAATACGACCGCAAGGGCGCCCCGAAGCCATCGACCAAAAATATAATCTGCATACTGGAAAATGACCCGAAACTGAAAGGCCATATCTGGCACGACCTGTTTAGCGGCTTCGACATTGTTAAAGGCGGCCTGCCGTGGGACAGGAAAGCCACCCAGTGGGGCAACCGGGACGACGCTAACCTGCGGGTGTACCTGGACGAAAATTACGGCATAAGTGGCAAGGATAAGATAAAGGACGCGAAAGACGCGGTACTGACAAAGCACCGCGCCCACCCTATCCGCGAATACCTAAGCGGCCTGCAATGGGACGGCGTGCCGCGCCTGGATCGGCTTATTATAGACTACATAGGCGCGGAAGATACCCCGCTTAACCGGGCTATGACGCGTAAGCACTTTACCGCTGCCGTGGCCAGGGTTATGCAGCCCGGCTGCAAGTACGACTACTGCCTGATAGTAACCGGTACTGAGGGCATCGGCAAAAGTACGCTTTTCTCCGTTATGGGCGGCGACTGGTTTAACGACAGCCTGGTTACCACCGAGGGCAAAAGCGGTATGGAGCAGCTGCGTATGGGCTGGATAATAGAACTGGCCGAGCTGTCCAGTATCAAGCGCTCAGACGTGGAGCAGGTAAAGAACTACATAACCCGCCGGGAAGACATATACCGCCAGGCGTACGGCACCGTAGTGGAGAAATACCCGCGCCAGTGCGTATTCTGTGGCACTACCAATGAAACCAACTTCTTAAAGGGCGACACCGGTAACCGGCGTTTCTGGGTTATACCGGCTGATCCGTCCCTGCGGAAGTACGACCGCTGGCTGGACGCGCTGCTATCCGACCGTAACCAGTTGTGGGCCGAAGCCGTCCAGAACTGGCGCGACGGCGAAGCCCTGTACCTGCCGGGCGATCTGGAAGCGGAAGCCAGGGCGCGGCAGGAAGCCTTTAACGACGACGCGGACGACCCGCTGCGCGATATGCTGGCCGCTTTCCTGGAAGCGAAGACACCGACCGACTGGGATAGCTGGGATTTGAAGCGCCGCCGCGCGTACTGGGCCAATCCCGACCCGCTGGACGCCAGCGCCAGCCAGCAGCGTACCCGCGTCTGTGCCGCAGAATTTATCTGCGAGAGGATGGGCCGCGAAATGGCTGATAAGGAGTACAAGTACCTGGCGCGGAAGATATGCCGCCTGTTGGAAGAAATGCCGGGCTGGGAGAGGGCCGGAGTAAGCAGGCACGCGGCCGCCCTGTACGGCGTACAAAAGTCCTTTAGGCGGGCGCTGGATACCCTGGACGACCTGCCGCCGGATGATGAAGATTTGTAAACCGAAGCCCCGAATTTGTAAACCGAGTAAACCGAACGCCGGAAAGGGGCTGTAAACCAAAAAATTTCGGTTTACACTTCGGTTTACACTCCAGTTTACATTTAACGCGCTGAAAAACAATATAATACAAGATTGTAAACTGTGTAAACCAAAAATAATATAAAAATGTGTTGTTGTATAGTTATATGTAAAAATAGGCGTAAACGGACGTATAACGCGTGCGCACGCGCGCAGGAAACGTGTATTTAATATAATGTTAGCAGCGCCGGTTTACAAACTTTACGGTTTACAAATGCAGTAAGATGGACAGAAAGATAGAAAACATAGTGAGACACGCCGACGTATCGGAAAAGGCCATAGAAGCCTACCTAGTGCGGCGGGTAAAAGAATTGGGCGGCGTATGCCTTAAATACTCAAACCCCAACCTGGTAGGATACCCCGACCGGGTAGCCCTTTTCCCTGCGGGCGTAGCGGTGTGGATTGAGCTAAAGAGCAGCGGCAAGCAACCCACCAAGATACAGAGGGCGCGTATAGCGCATCTTAAAAATTTGGGCCATACCGTAGCCGTTATAGACAGTAAACCCGGAGTGGACGCGGTGCTAAAAGCAGTGGATTTCGTAGTTAATATAGAGGGCGAATAATGCAGTACAGACCTTACGAATACCAAAAGACGGCGACCCGGTGGATATTGGAACACCCCCGCTGCGGCCTATTCCTGGATATGGGATTGGGCAAAACGGTTTCGACCCTTACCGCCGTGCAGCAGATGATCGACGACTGCGAAGTGGAAAAAGTGCTGGTGGTGGCCCCTAAGAAAGTGGCCGAAACCACCTGGACTACGGAGGCCGAGAAGTGGGAACACCTGG
>CALFJG010000021.1 GCA_937877625.1 uncultured Prevotellaceae bacterium | reverse complement strand
CTGATTAAGTTAGACACCTCGTTTACATCTACGCCCATCATCACGGCCATAGCCTTGACGAAACGCGCCATCATGTCGGCTGCGTCCTTGGGCATCGTCGGCCCCTGCTGCCCTGATGCGGTGGCCGTCGGCTCTTCGTCGGGTGGCGTGGGCGACGGCTTGGGCGTTGAGGGGTTGGGCTGTCCGGGGCGGTTCTTGCCCTTGGCCTTGTAGAACTCCGACATGACGAGTTTCGCCACGTCCTCGCTCAATCCCTCGGCGTGGGTACACATCACGCGGAAACCCTCAATCGTGATAAGGTACTGCACGCCCTCGCTGTCGTAGCCGCGTCCGAAGCCACGGCGCACGGTGCGCCCGGTGCGGATGAAGAGGCGGGCGGGTCGTAGGGTGTGCTTGAACATACGGCGCACGCTGGCGCAAATGTTCTCATGCTTTCGCCCGGTAAGCCGTGCAAGGGTCACGGTCGATACGACGCGCTGCTGTCCGTAGCTCTCCACTATCGGCTGCTCCTCGGCCTCCATCCGCTCCAGATGTTCATGCACCAGGCGGGGCGCATCGGCCATCGTGTACTGCGGGCTGCTCTGCATACGGCGCAAACGGTCTTCCATCACGTTAAAGGCTCGGATATAAGCCTCCTTGAACTTCGCGGCGGTCTTGCCCGTGAAGCCCATCACGAGGAATACAAAGCCGTCGCGGGTAATCAGATAGTAGGGGTCTTGGCGTTCACCCATTCCGTTGGGTAACTGCCTGATTTTTAACGAGGGTGCAAAATTGCGCCCTCGGAAATCGTCGCTGCAATCCAACTCCCGGATTGCTCGTAAAACAACTTTGTGTTCCTTGCTGAAAATCTCCGCAACGCGCAAGGATGTTGTTACTACCTGGCCGTCCTTGATTTCGCAAAGGTTAGCCACCTCAACGCTCGGCTCAACCGTAGCCGTGCCGCTGACCTGAATGACAGGATTTTCTAAAGTCTGATTCGCCATGAGATATAAGACATTTTTGGCGTAACAGGACAAATTAAAAACGGCTGTCCACTTCCCGTCGTCTTACGCCTCTCAGGGCAGTGGGCGCATTAACGCTCCACACGGGGTTAGACAGCCGTAATCTATGTTACGTAGCTACCGCAAGTCAGGACATAAAAACAGCCTGCTCGTCTGTGTCGGCAGGCTCTTCATCGCCCGCCCTGAGATTGTAAGACGCCGCAAAATTACACATTTTACCCGAAACTACCAAATTTTTTCGGGAAAAAGTTACTTACTTATACCATTTTTTTGTAATTTTGCCCGAAAATGGCACTATTTATGAATGGAAACAGCATAAAACCCGTCGAAATCGACACCGTACTGGACATGTATTACCGCCGTGACGTGCTTCGTGAAAATGTAGCCGATGAGCTGCCCGCGAATATCCGTGACGTTGAGGCCATACTACAGGCTGACGGAATGGTCATGCCTATGGCCGGGCAACTGCGCATCACGCCTAAAGGCCGGGCGCAATACTGCATGGGCGGCTATACAGCCAAAGAGCAAAAGGAAATAGAGAAATTACGCTGGCAGGCAGTAATCACCACTGCGGCTGCACTAATTGGTGCAATCGCAGGTGTACTGGGTGGTCTTGTGGTATCGTGTCTTGGCGGCTAACGCAATGCCGCCACAACTGCACTTGCTATAAGACAACCAATGACACCGCCAATGACACCGAAAACAAGAGCCGTGTGCCAATACGGAAAACGTTTGAATAATCTGCCAGTCATGTTATAATACACATTTACTTTCATGCCGCAAAGATACGAAAATATAACCAAAGTACAAACAAAATACAAACAAAATACAAACAAAAATGAAGAAAATACTATTTACTCTCGCACTCCTGACGCTCGGAATGAGCGCAAGCGCACAATGGATTAGCGGCCTTGACGAAATAGAAATGCAAGGCCATTGGGCCGTTACTGATTAAAAACGCCCGTAGCTGCGGGGCTATGGGCGCGTGTCTTTCCTTGCGGAGAGGACTTTGGCGATGACCAGTCGCCGAAAGGAGGGTGTTAAACACTCCGAATAATCCGATGCAAATTTACGGTTTTTCCCTGATTCCGCCAAATTTTCAGCCGAAAAGTTACTTATACCAATTTTTTGTAATTTTGCCCGGAAATGGCACTGTTTATGAAGAAAAAGGCCCCGGTGCATCACGCATCAGGGCCATCTGCTTTGAGTTCTTAATATTATGAAAACATCCGCATCGTCCTAACGGAAAGACGCGGCCTGTAGTTCCTTTGTGATTCCCGCCATGCAAGCCGACAGGCGGGCGTAGGTCTTTTCCCCGGCGTTCTTGATGCCACTCGCATACTGTCGCATCAGCGACGGATTGATACCCGCACGTCGGGCAATGTCCGTGACGTTGAGGAAAGAGAAATACTCAAAGAACGACTGCAAGTCATACTTGTACTCAAACTCAACCTCGTAAGGCTTGCCGCCGTGTTCGATGAAGTCCTCACGGGCATCTTCCAGGCATATCTGCAAATCGTCCTTTGCGTCCTTAACGGTGCTGCCCGCGCTGTTAAGCCCGCCGCCGTAAACGTCGCTTTCCGTGTGGCACCAGTACGTGCCGTCGGGGGCCTGTGAAATAGTCACTAATACTTTTTCCATATCTTGCCTTGTAATGTTCCATTGTAAAGAGTCCCCAAAACTGTGAATAGCCCGCGCCGCCGCGTCTCCTAAAAGCGGTCGGGGATTACTCCCCAACCAGCTTTTTCAAGATTTCAACCGCAAGTCCTGTGCGGACTTCGGCCGCGTGCCTCGGCACCCAGTCGAATTCCCCCGTCTTGGGGTTCAGCCACTTGTCGTGCCGCTTTCCGTGTCGGTCGAGGACGCACCCGGCGTCCTTTAAGACCTTAATCAACTCGGACGTTTTCATAGTTTATAAGAACTCTTTGGCTTAATTGCCGATGCAAAGGTAGCGAAAAAAGTTATAAACTACCAAATTTTTTCGGAAAAAAGTTACTTACTTATACCATTTTTTGTAATTTTGCCCGGAAATGGCACTATTTATGAAGAAAAAGGGCAAATATACGGCAAAGCAGAAAGACGAAATACTGGAACTGGCCTACCATAACAAGCCGATACAGATTACCGACAATCGGACACTCGGCATAGTGGCCTCGCTTGTCGCCGACAAATATCTGGACGGATGGCCGCGTAACTTACGCATGACAGCCGCCGGGCGTGACTTCTACGACAAAGGCGGGTATCAGGGCGCAAGGAAAGATAAGTACATGGAGATTCTGTGGGGCTTTATAAAAACGCTCCTTACCTTGGCGGCTGGCGCATTACTGTCGTACCTTGTCAGCGCATAAGAAGTGCGACAACGGCACTGGCAATCATGCAAAGTACGAAATTCATCACGTCGTACCACTTGGAATTTACGAAATCATACAATTTGTCTATCATGCCGCAAAGATACGAAAATATAACCAAAATACAAACAAAATACAAACAAAAATGAAGAAAATACTATTTACTCTCGCACTCCTGACGCTCGGAATGAGCGCAAGCGCACAAGTGGAAAACTTGGATGAAGTAGAATTGTTAGGCTCTTGGAATGTTACGGACGGGGACGGCATATTTACCGGGCGGCTACCCATCTATCATAATTCTTACCGAAAGCCTGTGGCCTTTACTTTCAATGACAATAAGGCTTCTGCGATAAGATGGGAATATGCGGGCCCCGATTATGACTGGCAACAAATACCCGGATTCTGGGTCTCCCACACATCGGATAGATATATTTTACATTTCCTACTGAATACAGACTACAGTACAGGCGGCGACGGCCTTTCGGTACTTAACTTTGTAGTCACACAATTTAGCAACGGCGCCATGACCCTGCAAACACTATCAGGCGACGGTACGATGCAGTTAAGCAAAGAAGAAACGGCATCTGTTCGCTCCCTATCCCCAGACACCACGGCCAACGGCAAAGCCTACGACCTCAACGGCGTAGAACTGCTAACGCCTGACACGGCCAAAGGCATAGTGATACAAAACGGGAAAAAGACAGTACGCAAATAACGCAAACAGCCGCCTCACTCGGGGCGGCTGCTGTTATTCTGCTTTGGGGCGGGCCTAAACTCTGGTATTTGTTTCTGCACTTGCTCCGTCTGTGCGGGTTTCTTTTTCTTGAACTCTATTTGCAAGTCGCCTATAGAGAACTTGCCAACTACGGCAATCAAAAGCCAAATGACAACGGCAAGGATTATCGCGGCCAAAATGCTTTGTGCTATGCCGTGACCATATCGGGCCGCGAGGCTTTCCGGCTTCGGTATGCGATTGGCTATGTTGTCATTGATGTGTTGCGTTACCTTGTCGGACACCTCACGGGCCACCTGCTCGGCCATCATGTCGGTAGAGCCGCCCATAAACTCCTGTAGGATGCCGCTTGCCATAGCGCGGTAGTTGTTAATCCTCTGCTCCGAACAGCAAGCCTCGTGGTACTTCTTAAATTCCGTCTCGGTCGGTTCTTTACCGCCGTTGGCTTTCTTGTGGCCCTCAACCCAACTTACTTTCTAGGCCTTATAAAGCGAATAAGCGATATGACCTATCATATCGCTTTCACTCTGTACCAATCTGCTGTAGATGAAATTATATTCTCTTGCCATTGCCAGCCATCACCTTTTTACGGGCTTCACCGTAAATCTGATTAACCCGCTCCATCGACATTGTACGATAGACGGTCATACCGAACACATTTACAGGCATAACGATACCCTCACCGACAACTGCCTGACGGTGCAACCCTTTCTTCATGTTCTGCGCCAAACGGTCGTTAGCACGCAAAACCATTTCTTCCGTTACTGTGCACATACTGATTCTAAGATTCTGATGTTCGGGTGCAAAATTAAGGATTTTACTTAGATTATCCAAATAATTTCCTTAAAAAGTTACTTACTTATACCTATTTAACAATAAAGCGGCCAAAATCATATAGGTTTTGGGCGAAAATGTATATGATTATCGGGCAAAAATTCGTCTGCCGACTTTACCGCCGACGACATCAAGGCCGTGCGCCTTAATCTGCATCTGGGTAAGCGTTTCTACGCCCGTAACCTCAAGGCCGATGCAAAATTCAAGGAGGCCGACAAGTACATCGGAGACGGAAACTACTACGAGCCGGACGGCGAAACCGCCAATACTGACGGCGACGGCGATTAAATGCTCTTTTTTCATGCTTCTTTTGTTGGCCGGGGTGGCGTAGTGATACGCTGCCCCGGTTTGCTATCTCTCAAACGAATAAAGCTGCCCTAACGTCATTAGCATAGTAATTGTACCGTCTATTTTGCGGTACTGCGAAATCTTCATGGGCTTTTTGTTTTCCAACCTATCTTCGTCTATAACGCAATTAGTCAGGCAATAGACGTTAATAGGATTGTTGTTAAAGACTATCTGCGGGGGTTCGTCATAAGCAAGCATTTCAAACGATTCTACGGGTAGATTGAAATTGCCATAAGTCTGGCCGTAGGGTATCAGTACGCCGGTGGCCCCGGCGGTGGCTAAGATGTTTACTAAGTCCTTTGCCTTGTAGCCGTCGTAGCCTATGCGGATAATGCGTACCAACTTAGTACGCCGTAGTATATCGTCGGCAATCCGTCTAACGTCTATGCGCTTACCTTTGGTGAAAATCAGGTGGCCCGCTTCGTGCCATATCTTGTATAGTTCTGCGTTGGGATGCCCCTTTAACGCGCCAATGGGAAAATAGTAGTCTGTGTGGCTGTAGAACTTCTTAGTTTTCTTGCTATAGACGGTATAGGTTACTGCGCTGAAATCATCATGCACGGATAGGTCAAAGGCTACGGCACATTCAGGATGCCCGGTTACATGGTCTATATCAAAGTCACCCATCAAGGCGGTAGCATCTTCAAGGCTAAACCACGTCTTAACTTCGTTGATGGTAAAGATGTTAAGCAACTTAGTACGGAAAACCAACATATTTTCGGCTGATAGTTGGGCGTTGGCCCACTCTATTTCGTAGTAGTCGGACTGAATGGTTACGCCTAAATGGGGCTGCACCTTTGCCCACGTCTGCGGGTCGCCCTCCCAATCGTCAACGTCAGGCATAAACAAGTCGGCAAACATATAGTCGTTTTCGCTCTCGCCCTCCAGCACCTTTTTAACGCCCTCCAATTCGTTATAGCAAGGCCCGTCTATCACGTCGCTTGCCGTGGTGATAATCACCGTTAGCGGATTACGACGCGGCCCCATAGACGATGTAAGCGTATTCTTTAGGTCTGCGCCGCTCTTGTTGGCCGTATCTCTCGCCTGTGAATATTCGTCTATTATGGCCAACGATGCAAACAGGCCGTCTTTGGTCTGCGCATTGGACGTGAGGCATTGCGCCAAACTCTCCCTTGCGTGGTCTTTGAACGTCACCGTTTCGCGGTTAATCTTGAAATGCTTTTGCCGGGGGTCTAAGTCGAACATAATTAGGCGTATCTCGTTAAAGCATTTTTTCGCCTGGTCGTAAGAGTTTGCCCCTACGTAGGCTTCCGCGTTATAATCACCAAACAGCATATCGTCTACGGCCAAAAACGCCGCAAAGGTCGTTTTACTGAACTTTCGCGGTACGAATATATAGACTACCCGGATAAGCCTACGGCCATCGGGCCGGGCAAAGCCGAAAATATTAGCCAACTGAAAGACTTGCACGGGGGTTAGGCGGTAACGTCTGCGCCCTGACGTTCCGCTAAACTTCAAACTCTCATACAGGCGTATTTTCTTCTTTACCCGCTTCGGCCTCCAATCCCATCTATCGAGCATTTGGAAAAAACGCTTTATCTTCAATAACTCGTAGAGGTTATGCGCCTCCGGGTTGTCGATTACCGCCGTTACATACTCTGTAAGGCGTTTGTCGGTATCTGAAAGCGCATAACGGTACTTAGTTAGGTAACTATCGCGGTTGGCCTGTAGTTCTGCCGCTGTGTCGGCTTTAAGCTGCCGTTTCCTTATCTTCTCTTCCTCTGTCATACTTGCTTAGATTCCCGTTTGTCTATCCACTTGGCTAATTTCAGGTCTATTTCTTTGCGCTCCTTTTCAGTCAGGCGGTAAACGCCAATCTTCCATGCAAAGAAACTTTCAACGGTTGCGCCCCGGCTCTCTTTCCAATCAGGCAAAAGGTAGATGTATTCACAACGCGAAAGCCGCCAAAGGTCGTAGCACAACGCGGCATTATAGCCAACTAACTTGTAAAGCCACGGCCAACGGCAAATCAGGAACTTAGTAGGATTTACTACCCGGTAGCCTCTTTCGCTTAGTAGTATCTCAGCCTTTGCGAAACGTGCCAAATACTCTTCTCTCTCTAAATGGCTCATGGGGCCACTAATATATATTTTCTTCATAGTCAATCGTCGCTATCGTTACTAAATTCTTTCATAAACTTACTAAATTCATCGTCGCCGCTGCTGGGCCGGTCTTTGCTATCGGTGTTCATGCCTAAAGCCTTTAACGCCCTTTGCGTCTGTGTTGTCAGGGCCAGGTATAGTTTTTCCTTGGGGCTGATACTCTCCCGGCTGTTACCCTCACGGGAAATCTCCACGTTTACGGCTTTGTGGCCGTCGCTAAATATTTCCTCTGCCAATATCTCGGTACGTACCATCAACTGCGCCGTAACGGTGGCCTGCATAGACAATTCAACCGTATATTTGCCCTGCTTTTTGAGCAACTTAACGATATAGTCCTTTTTGCACTTGATACGCTTCTGTATGGCCTCGGTTGTTTCCGTTGCCCCGGTATCGTAAGCCAAATCGACGCTGCCGCCCTCTTTTGCCCGGTTCTGCTCTGAACGTCGGTTAATGCGGTCTACCATCTTATCAACCGTCGTAGTGCGCCCGGCGTTCATGTCGGCTACCATTGCGCGGGCGTAGGTCTTAACAAACATGGGTACTTCGGTGTCGCTCTCTAAGGCTTTCAGTTCGTCTAAGTCCATTGCCAACAGGGTTTCGTACCACGAATAATATTCGTCGCGGCTGATTCCCTGAAATTCCTTTGCCTTATCAGGCCCCATTAACTTTGCCCGGTAGTCAGGTACGCGGTTTCGGGGTCTGCCTTTGGGGTTTGTTATCTGGCCTTTCTTGAACTTCCCTTTTTCAAGATTCGCCAAACTATTAGGGCTCATCTTACGTTTCGTCATATTCCTTTATTTTTGCTGAAAATTTCCTTTTAAGCACGGGCGGCTCATGCGCCCGTGCGCGTGAGGCTCTTAGAATGGCAAATCGCCGCCTCCAGTGTCGGCCCACGGCATATCGTCGTAGCGGTCGGACGCTGCCGTACCGCTGCCGTTGCTCCCCGTGTGGCCGTTTCCTGCTTGATTGCTCATACGCTCTACGGATTTTTTTTGTTTAACTTACCGCCTCCTATCTCATGCCATAACTCCCGGCGGGTAGAAGCCTTATTAACGGTGGCATACCGTTCTAATATACCGTCGTAGATGCCTACGTAGAAATCGAACAACTCCGGGTTTTCCTCTATCGTGAAAGCCTCTACGTTGCCGCTGCTGCGTAAGTTCGCGCTACCGTGTATAACTATCTTACGGCCTCCTTTGGTCTCAAAGGCGATAACCTTAGTATGCACGAAAGCAACGGCCATTTGAAATTTATCGTCTAAGTCCAGGCGTTTATAGACGTAGGGTATTAACTTGTATCGCTCATGGCTATAGAAATAGTGGCTAATCACTAAGTCTAACTGCTCTATCCAACCTTTCGCCATCAGGTTATGAAAACTATCGACGTTGTTTTCAGACAGCGACAAAGTAGAAACTATCATGCGTTTGCAGATTGCCTTTTGCGCCAACAGGTAGGCTTCTATAAAGTCACCAAATATGAAACTGCCATTAACCACTACGTCGGCCCTCTCTCCAAAGTCTAAGCGTAATTCCTTTGCAAGTTTCAGGGCGTTGTCGTATGCGTAAAACCCTTTGGGCTTAACGTACACTTTCGGTTTCATATACCGGGTTTCCTCTGAATACTTCTGTTTGGCGTTCACGTCAAAGTAGTTTAGGTTAAGGTCTTTCAACTCTAACCCTACGTCGCCAAAGTCTAACGCCTGTAATTGTATCTCTTCGACGGCCATAACCGAAACGTCGGTTTTACTATTTCTTCTTTTCTTCTGTATCATATCAAAATCGTACCTAAGTAAATCGGGCTTACCCCCAACAGCCTAAAAAACGGCTCGCGTATGGAGAAAGGTTTTTGCGAGATTTACAGTCTACTCCCGTCTGTTAAAAAACACCCGCCCCCTTTAACAATTTTAACATTTTTAACAAAATTAAACATATTGAAAATTTCTTGACAAATCGGGCTAACTGCTCCTTTGCGTGTCGTTTGGCGTATGCCTTGCCGCTCCTGCCCATTTCGGTATGGGTCAGTACGTGGCAATCGTGGCACAAACTCCGCAAATTGTGGAAATCGTACATAAGGGTTTCTTTCTCCCTAACCGTTAGCCCATCTTCGACGGGTACGACGTGGTGTACCTCGGTAGCGGGTCTTAGTATGCCGTTTTCCTTGCACCTCTCGCACGTAGGGTTTGCCGTTAGTTTGGCCTTTCGTAGCCTCAACCAACGGGCCGTACCGATTAGTCGCTTATAGTCTTTGTCTTTTGCCATATCTCTTTATCGTTAATCTGTTATTGCACCATGCTTTCGTAACAGGTAGTTAAGGCTGTCTAACAAACTCTGTTGTACGCCTTTCTTGTTATCCAACGCGGCTTCGGCTCTTTCGTCTACGGTGTTGGCGCAAACCAACTTATAGACGTGTACCGGGTATTGCTGGCCCTGACGGTGTAGGCGGGCGTTAGCCTGTTGGTATAGTTCTAAGTTCCAACCTGTACCGTACCAAACTATATAGTGGCCACCGGCTTGCATATTCAGGCCAAACGCCGTAGATGCCGGGTGCGCTAATAGTACGTCTATCTTTCCGGCGTTCCACTCTTTCAACTCGGCTTCGCCCTGATACACCTTAACGCGGTAGCCTTTCAGTTTCTTTGCTATGCGGTCTATGTCGTGTTTGAATTGGTAGAATACCAAAACGCTGTTACCGTTTGCGGCCTCTATAATCTCGGCCAACCTGTCTAACTTCTCGTCGTGTACCTCATGCACGTTTCTATCTTCGTCGTATATTGCACCGTTGGCAAATTGGCTTAGTTTGTTCATAAGGCCCGCTGCGCTGTTGGCTAAGATGTTCGCGGCCTCGCCTGTGTGTTCTTCCTGAAACTCCAAAACCTTTTCCTTTTCAAACTTCGTGTACGCGGCCATGACTGACGGCGTAAGCTGCACCTTAACCGTATGTGTCAGTAGGTCGGGTAACTGCAAATAGTCTTTGGCTTGCATAGAC
Organism: uncultured Prevotellaceae bacterium; assembly: GCA_937877625.1. Lineage (GTDB taxonomy): Bacteria > Bacteroidota > Bacteroidia > Bacteroidales > Bacteroidaceae > Alloprevotella. The sequence continues at coordinate 2,713 of CALFJG010000021.1, read as the reverse complement.
AAACATATATCGGCAATCTTGCTTCTTATTATCTCGTCGCAACCTTTCTTCACGTCGCAACGTATTACGATATTATTTCTTTGGTAGGTCTCAAAGTAGGTTTCCCGGTACTTCGTTACTGACTTACCCAACCTTGCGCCCATGTCTATACAATACATTTGCGCCCAAAGGTCTATCAGGCCATTGGGGGCCGGTGTTCCCGTCAATCCGATAACGCGGCTAACCGTCGGTGTCGCCATGCGCATTGCCTTAAACCTATTCGACTTGCTGCTTTTGAAACTCGTTAGTTCGTCTATTACCAGAACGTCAAAAGGTAGGTTTCCACCATAGAGGCCAACAAGCCAAACGAAACTATCCCTGCCGATAACGTAAACGTCTGCCTTGGATGCCAACGCCAATTTGCGCTGTTTCTCCGTACCCATCACCTTAACAACCCGTAGGGCTTTCAGGTGCTCCCACTTCTCGGCCTCCGTAGTCCAGGTGGTTTCGGCTACTTTCTTCGGGGCCACTACTAAGGTACGGCTTACCTCGCAATCGTCCATTAGTTTTTGAATAGCGGTTAAAGTAATTGAACTTTTCCCTAAACCCATATCCAAAAATAACCCGCAACGATTATGCTTCAAAATCCATTGGATAGCGGTCTTTTGGTATTCGTATGGCTTGTATATCATTTGCACAACCTCCTATATCGCGGATTCCCGTCGTGGGCTTCGTGCCATTTGGCGTGCTCTGCCTGAGACGAAAACACTTGTAAATTTTCTATTCTGTTATCTCTCTTATTACCGTTAATGTGGTGTACTACCTCACCGGGCTTTAGCGGTCTGCCTATCAGGATTTCGGCCATTACTCTATGAGTATGTCGGCCAAACGTCTTTGCATAAGTCTTACCACTGCCTGCGCCCAAATGGGCTTTTCTTATGCTCTGCCGTCTGCTGTCTGTCATAGCCTCCGGGTTATGCTGCCTATTGTATTCGCTCATTCGCGGGCCTGTAAAAGCCTTTGCGCATTTAAGGCTGCAAAAATTATGTTCCTTAACGCACGACGGCCAGCGGTTAAATTCCTTGCCGCAATTGCTACAAACTACTATCATAACTCTAATTTTGGGTTTGTATTTTGTTCGTCTCGTATGCCTCAAACTCTTCTTTGTTATCGGCTAACCATTTCGTTAGGGCCTCTGTCAGTTCATCGACTAACGGCTTATTGTCTATCACCCAAACGACGTGCTTCTGTTTCTTTAGTTCGGCAATCCTGATTTGCTGTACCTTGCTGGGCTTGCGGCCCTTGCTTTTCAGTTCTACCCACATACATTGACTTGCCGGTAGGACTATCAGCCTATCAGGGTAGCCCGTTTCATTGGCGTTTGAATACTTTATGCAAGGCAAACCAATTTCTTTCATTCGCTTGCACAAATATTTCTCTATCTCCTTTTCCGAAACTTCGGCGTGTTCTACTATGTTCTTTATGCTCTGTTTCATATCTTCTTAATTTTCGTTTCCCCTGCTCCCGGTAAACCAAAAACAAGGTAAACAGACTTTTTCTATATTATACTAAAACATACTTGTGATTCCTGCGTGCGCGTATGCGCGTTGTATGTATATATACATACACGATTTACGCCCTATTTTTTCTATAACTATATTACTATACATTTTTATATATATTTTGGTTTACTTTGTTTACTTTTGCCTGAAAGCCCTTTATTTATTGGGGTTTCGCGGTAAACAAAACGCTTTTCTTTGGTTTACCTTTTGGTTTACTTTGTTTACCTCGCTAATTGTTAAAAAATGTAGTTTGGTTTACTTTGTTTACCAATTCGGGCGTTTTGTTTACTCTCTGTTTACCTATATATCTTCGTCGCTACTATCGTCATATACTCGTTTGAAAGCCCTTTGCGCCCCGTATATGGCTTGCGCGTGCTTGGATATTCCCATGCGCTCCCATCCGGGTAGTCTGTCCATCAGTCGGCCAATCTTGCGGGCTGTGTACTTATAGTCTTTGTCGCCCATATCCTTGCCTAAACGCTCGCAAATAAACTCCGCTGCGCATATCCTTGTACGCTCTTCCGTGCCTGTCTGGTCTAACGGGTCGGGGTCTGTGATATATGCGCGTCGGCGTTTCAAATCCCACGTCTGCCACTCTCCCGGTAACTTCATGTCGAGATATGCTATTAGCATATCTTTAATAGGGTCATCGGCTTCGTCGTTATACTCGGCTTGCTTCTGCCTTGCCTCTGCTTCAAGGTCATTAGGCAAATACAGGGTTTCGCCCTCTTTCCAACGCTCTACGGCCTCGGCCCACATTTGGTTACGCTCTGCCGTCAGGTCTGCTTTTACGTCGGTATGCTTACGCCTGTCAGCATCAGCGGCCATTACCCAAAAGCGGCGGTTTCCCGTGTCGCCTTTCAAGAAATACGTTTCGTTTGTCGTGCCACAAAAAACGCATTGGCGCGGGTGCTTTTCCGTTACCGTGCCGTAGGCCGGGCGGTAGGTATCATCCTGTCGGCTAATGTAGGCTTTCACCTGCTCAACGTCGCTTCGTTTGATGCTGCCTAATTCGGGCAACTCTATAACCCAACCTCCACGGGCTTGCTCCATTCCGCTTTTGCCCTCCATCGTTACCAGGCTGTCGTTAAACCATTCGCCACCCATCACGCTAAAGAGGGTAGATTTGCCTATGCCCTCGGCCCCGGTCACAATCAGGCAATAGTCGTACT